>JAKLKT010000268.1 GCA_023150495.1 Planctomycetota bacterium | reverse complement strand
CACGCGATCGCGCCCGCCGCGGCGCCGTGGACGATCGCCGCCTGCGGGAAGACCCACGACGGCACGAGGGCGCGCGCCGCTTCGACCTCCACGGCGGGGATCGTAGCAACGGGGTTCGACCGCGCTATGCTTCCCCGGTGATCGACTTCGACGCCGCCGTGCCCGCGCAGGAGCGGGAGATCGTGGCGGCGTTCCTCGGGGATGCGGCCTTCCTCGCCGCGACGCTCCGCAACGTGCTCGGCGCGGGGGAGGCGGGCCCGCTGCGCGTGCGCCCGCTCGCCGGCCACGCGGGGAGCAACAAGGTCCTCTACCGCGTCGACACCGGCGCGGGGCCGTTCGTGCTGAAGCACGCGCCGCGGAAGGGGTTCCTCTGGCTGCGCCCGAGGGGCACGTTCAAGTGGCGGGAGATCGAGCGGCTGAGGCTGCTCTCCGGGAAGGGCGTGACGCCGAGGTTCGGCGCGCACATGGCGTTCGGCGGCCGCGAGGCGTACACGGAGGAGCTGATCGAGGGCGTCACCGGCGCGCAGGTGAGCGACAGGGAACGCATCCGCGCGCTCGCCCGGATGTGGCTCACCGTCTCGAGGCTGCTCGGGCGCGTCGGCCCCTGCTGGCGCGTCTGCGGCAGCACGATGGCGCCGGGCAACGCGATGTTCCCGAGGGGCGGCGGCCCGCCGGTCGTCGTCGACGTCGGGACGGCGCGGTGGAGGACGCCCGGCCGGATCGTCGGGAAGCTCGTGGCCTCGCACGGCGACACGGATGCGGTGCTCTCGGGCATCGAGGATGCGCTGGGGGGTGCGGGGGCGGCGAGGTTCTTCCGCGCGGCCGCGCGGCAGGTGGAGGACGCGGCTCTCGCGGCGGCGCTGCGCTCCCGCTGCCGAGGGACCCCCTCCTGATCCTCTGCCCGCGACGCCCGCTTCCTTGCAGGGTGCGGCATCCTGCACGCGTGGCCGAGGCGTGGCAGCAGCGTTCCAACGAGCGGTTCCGCCGCGAGGGATACGCGGAGTACTACGAGGGGCGCTACCGGAGCTTCCTCAAGGGCACGCTCAAGCACCGGATGCGCTGCGCCGTGCTCCGGCGCGCGTTCCGCGACGTGCCGCCCGGAAGCGTCGTGCTCGACATCCCGTGCGGGACGGGGCGGTTCACGGGGTTCCTGCTGTCGCGAGGGTACCGCGTGGTCGGCGCGGACATCGCGCCCCAGATGATCCGGATCGCGAAGGGGAAGGCGGGGGACATCCCTGGCATCCTCGGCTGGGCGTCGGCGGACGCGACGCGCCTGCCTCTGCCGGGCAAGTGCGTGGATTCGGTGCTCACGATGCGCCTCTTCCACCTGATCCCCGGGACCGTGCGCCCGCTCGTCTACAGGGAGCTCGCGCGCGTGTGCAGGGGGCCGCTCGTGCTCTGCTTCAATTGCAACAAGTGGGCGCTGAAGCACCTCGGCAAGCGGCTGCGCGGGGAGACGCCGGAGTACCTGATGACGCGGAAGGAGCTCGCGCGGGAGCTGCTCGGCGGCGGGCTCCGCGTCGAGCGGATCCACACGAAGGGCTTCGGCCCCTTCTCGACGCTCTGGGCCGTCGTCTGCCGCCCGGCGTGAGGTACGATCGGGCGCGGAG
This sequence comes from Planctomycetota bacterium, assembly GCA_023150495.1. Lineage (GTDB taxonomy): Bacteria > Planctomycetota > PLA2 > PLA2 > PLA2 > PLA2. The sequence goes on along the minus strand of JAKLKT010000268.1, from coordinate 3,425 downwards.
GTGCGCCGATGACGGAGTCGAAGCGGGTGCCCACGGAGGCGGAGGCGAGGCTGCTCCTGCGCGACGTCGCGCGACGGATGGAGGACGAGGCGGCGATCGAGGAGGCCGCGAGCTGGCCCGTCCCCAGGAGCGGGGTCGTCCCGGCGAAGGTCGCGTCGCTGCTGTTCGTTCTCGTGGTCGCCGGCGTGCTCTGGTTCGCGCGCGACGAGACTCCCTACCCTGTGGCGATGATGCTCATCCTGCTTTCGTGCATGACCGGCATCCAGCTCGGCCAGGTCGCGGGGCTCCGGCGCGCGACCCGCGCTCTAGCGCGCACGGTGGAGCGCGCGCGCCGCGCGGAGCCGCTCCCCCGCGCCCCCTCCCCCGACACCCCCTAGCCGGCGACGGCGCCGGCAGATACGCTTCCCGCCATGCGCCGCACCATCGCCTGCCTCTCCCTCGTCGCCCTCGTCCTCGCCGCCGGCTGCGGCGGCGGCGGCGTCGAGGCGGACATGCAGAAGTCCGGGGACGAGCTCCGGAAGGAAGCCGCCGGCATGAGCGTTGAGGAGCTCGAGAAGAAGATGGACGAGATCGAGAAGTACGCGAAGGAGGTGGAAGCCGCCCACGGCGACGGCGAGCCGAGCCAGGCCGATGTGGAGAAGGCGTCGAAGCTCATGGAGGTCACCGGCATCTTCGGCGCCGAGCTCATGAAGCGGAAGATGAAGTAGCGACCGCGCCGAGGTGGCCGTCACCATCCTCGTGGGGCAGGCGGTCGCCGCGCCGGGCGGTCTCCCCTCCCCCGGACCCCCTCTCCTCTACTGCAGGGACTGGATCACGGACTTCATCTCCGTGTAGTGCTCGAGCGCGGCGGAGCCGAGCTCCCGGCCGAAGCCGCTCCGCTTGCAGCCGCCGAACGGCGCCGCGGGGTCGTACACGTTGTAGGTGTTGACCCACACGGTGCCCGCCTTGAGCCCGCGCGCCATGCGGTGCGCACGGCCGACGTCGCGCGTCCACACGCCCGACGCGAGGCCGAACTCGCTGTCGTTCGCGATCCGGAGCGCCTCGGCCTCGTCCTTGAACGGGATGACGCTCGCGACCGGCCCGAAGATCTCCTCGCGCGCGATCGTCATGCCGTTCGTGACGCGGTCGAAGATCGTCGGCTCGACGAAGTAGCCCTTGCCGTTGATGGGCACGTGGCGGCCGCCGCACACGAGCCGGGCGCCGTCCTCGCGTCCGCGCGCGACGTACTTGAGGACGGTGTCGAGCTGCGCCTTCGACGCCTGCGGGCCGAGGCGCGTCTTCGGGTCGAGCGGGTCGCCGTGCGACATCTTGCCGGCGCGCGCCTTGAGCATCTCGACGAAGTCGTTCACGACCTTCTCCTCGACGAGGATGCGGGAGCCCGCGGCGCAGACCTCCCCCTTGTTGTAGAAGACGCCCGCGATCGCGCCCTTCGTCGCCGCGTCGAGGTCGGCGTCGGCGAAGACGATGTTCGGCGACTTGCCGCCGAGCTCCATCGTGACGCGCTTCATGGTCGCGGCGGCCTCGCGGAGGATGCCCTGTCCGGTCCTCGTCTCGCCGGTGAACGCGATCTTGTCGACCGCGGGGTGGCGCACGAGCGCGTTGCCGACGGCGCCGCCGGGGCCCGTGACGACGTTGATCGCACCCTTCGGCACGCCCGCCTCGACGAGGATCTCGGCGAGCAGGAGCGCGGAGTGCGGCGTGAGCGAAGCGGGCTTGACGACGCAGGTGCAGCCGACGGCGAGCGCGGGCGCGAGCTTCCACGAGAGGAGGAGCATCGGGAAGTTCCACGGCGTGATCATGCCGACGACGCCGACGGGCTCCCTGAGCGTGTGGACGAAGAAGCCGGGGATCCCGGGGAGCGTCTCGCCGTGGACCTTCGTGGCCCAGCCGGCGTAGTACTCGAAGAGGTCGGCGGTGAACGGCACGTCGATCGCCTTCCCCTCGGAGACGGGCTTCCCCATGTCGAGCGCCTCGCACTTCGCGAGGTCCTCGGCGCGCTCGCGCATCTTCTGGGCGGCGCGCCAGAGGATGCGCGCGCGCTCGGCGGGCGCCATCTTGGGCCAGGGCCCCTCATCGAACGCCTTCCGCGCCGCCTTGGCCGCGCGGTCGACGTCGGCCTCGCCCGCCTTCGCGAGCGTGCCGCTCGGCGTCTCGGTGGCGGGATTGGTCGTCGTGAAGGTCTCGCCGGAGAGGGCAGGGACCCACTCGCCGTCGGGGAGGAGATTCCTGTCGGGGAGCTTCATGACGGCGCAGCATAACGGAAAGAGGAAGTAGGGGGGCGCGGGGGGGCTACTTGACCACGATCCGCACGGCATCGTCGCCGGTCATCACGCTCGCGACTTCGCCCTTCAGCCCCTTGTCGCGAAGCTCGGCTTGGACGACCCAGGGTCCGGGTTCGTCGGAAGGGATGGCGGCCTTGAACCTCCCCTCCGGGTCCGCTCGGGCCATGTAGCACATCACGCTGTCCCGGTGGAACGTGACGACGGCATCTGCGCCCGGCAAGCCGTCGCCCATCACGACGACGCCCGAGACCGCGGCGGCCAAGCGCAACTTGAGCGTCACGTCTTGCCCGTCGGCCACGTGACTCTGCGGCGCTGCGAACATCAGATCCTGCCGGCCGCGCGGCGGGACCGCCATGACGGGAGACCCCCGTGCCGAAAGCCCGCTGAGCACAGCCACGCCGTTGCCGTCCGTCTCGCCTCGAACCCGGTCCACGAGGACGATCGCCCCCACGGCCGGGCTCCCGTCCGGGAGGACCACCTTGACTCGCAGCGTCCGGTCCCGGGCGGCCTTCCGCAGTCGGATCTCGACTCCCGTCGAACCCGATTGGGCGTGTACCGGCTCGGCGGTGTATTCGCCTCCGCGACCGCGGGCGCTGACGAACTCGAGGTCGAAGGACTCCCCCTGTGGGACCTCGAGGCTGAAAGAACCGTCGGCGGCCGTGTGAGCCGAAGTGACCTGCAGGCCGCCCTGCTTGGCGGAGATGAGCGCATCCGCAACCGGCTTCCCGTCGTCGCCATAGGCCGTCCCCGCGATCGTCGCCTTCTGCTTGAGAACGACGCGGAACTCGCTCGCGTCGCCCTCGACAGCGACCGTCGCGCGAGCGAGGTCGCACCCGGCACTCTCGGGGTACGCGCTGATCGACGTCACTACTCCCGTGACGAAGAACGTCGCCCGCCCGACAGCGTCCGTCATGCTCGCCTGGCTCGCAGCGTGGTCGATCGCGACATCGACCATGCAGTTGGGGATCGGCGCACCGGTCTCGTCCACGACCACGACCGCGAACTCGCGCGCCGGCGGCAACGTGAGGTCCGCATCGAGGACATCGCAATCGCCGAGCAGGACCTGCCGTTGTGCCTTGGCCGTGCCTGGCAGGAAGGAAGAGATGTCGTACGTGCCCGGGGACAGGTCGGCGAACCGGAAGC
>JAKLKT010000267.1 GCA_023150495.1 Planctomycetota bacterium | reverse complement strand
GAAGGAGGCCACAGACCGGCGCCGCGCGGACGAGGCGATGGAGGCACGGCTCGAGGCGATCCGGCTCGACCGCAGCGAAACCTGGGATTCGGGACCGACCGACCTGGCGTACGAGGCGGCCTTCCGGGACCACGGGCTCGACGTCCTCGGCACGGAGGACGTGGAGACGCTGGCGGCGCGGGTCAAGGCGTCGCCGATCGCGCTCTCCCTGGTCGTCGCGCTGGAGCACTGGCGCACGAACCGCGTGGCCTTGGGACGGAAGAGCCCCCGGCTGGCCGCGCTCGTCGAGGCCGCCGACCCCGATCCGTGGCGCGCGCGCCTGCGCGCGGCGCGCGCGCCCGGGGATCTCGTTGCCTTGGCGGAGGCGGCCGACATCGCCGCGATGCCCATCCCGAGCCTCCTCGACCTCGTCGATCGGCTGGGACACGCGGGGGACCCGAACCGCGCTGCGGATCTCGCACGGAGCATCGACGTGGCCCGCCCAGGCGACTTCTGGGTGAACCTCGTCGCGGGCTACTGGCACCAGTTCGCCTCCCCGCCGCGCGCCGACGATGCGGTGCGCTACTACACGGCGGCCCTCGCGCTCCGTCCCGCCTCGTCCGCGTGGCTCGGTCACAACCTCGCCGACGCGCTTGCTTTGCGGGGAGACCACGCCGAGGCGATCGCCGCGAGCCGGGAGGCGCTGCGGACACGGCCGGACCTCGCGGCGTCGCATCGGCGACTCGGCCTCGTGCTCCGAGGCGCGGGCGACCCCGACGCGGCGGCCGCCGAGTTCCGCGAGGCGATTCGACTGGATCCCGAGAACGCTCTCGCGCACGACTTCCTGGGCCTCGCGCTCAGGGACAAGGGCGACTTCGACGGCGCGATCGCCGAACATCGGGAGGCGATCCGGCTCGCGCCCGGCGTCGCGGACCACCACATCCACCTCGGCGGTTCGCTCCGGATGAGCGGCGACATCGACGGCGCGATCGCCGAGCACCGCGAGGCCCTCCGCCTCCGCCCCGGATACGCGCTGGCCCGGACGAGCCTCGGCACAGCGCTGAGAGCCAAGGGCGACGTCGAGGGGACCGTGGCGGAGTTTCGCGAGGCCATTCGTAACGACCCGAAGCTGATGCTGGCGCACCTGAACCTCGGGCGCGCGCTGAAGAGCCTCGGCGACATCGAGGGGGCCATCGCGGCCCTTCGCGAGGCGGCGCGCCTCGCCCCGGGCGATCCCCAGCCGATCCGCAGCCTGCGCGAGACGCTGTACGGGACCGGCGACGCGCGCGGGGCGATCGCGGCGGTGCGCCAGGCGGTCCGGCTGCGCCCGCGATCCGCGGACCTCCACGCCGAACTGGGCGTCGTCCTGCGCGAGTCGGGCTACCTCGAGGACGCGCTCGCCGCCCACCGGGAGGCGGTGCGCCTCGCCCCGGGCTCGGCCGAGTTCCAGCACCAGCTGGGCGTGGTCCTCGCCTACCTCGGCTCCTTCGAGGAGGCGGCCATGCACACCAGGGAGGCGCTGCGGCTCGCCCCCGGGCACGCAGGAGCCCTCGCGAGCCTCGGCTGGCTCCTGCGCGGGTCGTGCGCCTTCGAGGAGGCCGCGCAGCGGTTTCGCGAGGCGGCAGCGCGCACGTCGGATCCCCCTCAGCGAGCCCACCTGAGCCATCTCGCCGAGGAGACGGATGCCCTCGCGGCGCTCGACCCGAGGCTCGCAGGCGTGCTCTCCGGAACCGACCGTCCCGCCGACGCGGCCGAGGAAGCGACGTTCGCGCTCCTCGCGTCCCGCCGCGGCTACCAGGCCGCGTCGGTCCGCCTCTACGCCCGGGCGCTCGCGGCGGGCGCGACGGTCTCGCGCTACAACGCCGCCTGCGCGGCCGCGCTCGGGGGCTCGGGCATGGGAGCGGAGACGCTGGACGATGCGGAGCGATCCCGCCTCCGCGGCCTTGCGATCGAGTGGCTGCGGGCGGAGCTCGCGGCCGAAGGGGACCGCCTCAAGGAAGGCTCGGAGGCGGCGCGACGCGGAGTGCGGCAGAACCTCTTCTACTGGCTCCTGGACTCCGAATTGGCCGGGATCCGCGACGAGGCGCGGCTCGCGCGCCTCCCTGCCGGGGAGCGGAGGATGTGCCGCGCGCTCTGGCGGGACGTCGATGCGATCCTGTCTCGGGCGGGAGCGACGCGCTGAGCCCGGGTGGGGGTGCCGCGGGCGGCCCCCGGAGCCCCCTCACTTCCGCTTCGCGGCGGCCGCCTCGGCCTCCGCGACGTCCGCCGCGTCCTTGCCCTCGAGCGCGGCGGCCGCGAGCTTGCTTGCGCGCGTGCCCTCGTAGCCCTCGACGACGCCCTTGAACGCCTTCTCCGCCTGGTCGGCGCGGCCGTCCGCGCGGGACAGCAGGCCGTCGAGGTAGAGGAGCCGCGCCTTCGCCTCGCGCTCCTCCCGCTCGATCCTCTCCTTCTGCGCCGGATCGCGGCGGAGCTCGCGGAGGTCCGCGGCCGCCTCCTTCCCGGCGTCGAGGTCCTTGTACTGCGTCGCGAGCAGGAGCAGCAGCTCGACGCCCTCGTCCGGGCGCGAGCCGCGCACGAGGAGCCGCGCGCTGCCGAGGATCTCCGTGCCCTTCACCTCGAGATCATGGAGCTTCTGCTCCGCGAGGAGCCGCGCCGGGTCGTCCTTCTTCCCCGCCCTCGCGAGGCGCCGCAGGTCCTTCACGGCCGCGGGCACGTGGTCGAGGTCGAGGAGCTTCGCGACGTGCGCGAACGCCTCCTTGTCCGCCGGGCGGATCTCGCCCGGATCGGCCTTCGAAGGCGGGAAGCGGAAGTCGTTCCGCGCGTACTCGAGGCCGCGCTGGTTGCGCGGGCCGCCGCCACGCGGGTTGATGTGGCAGTAGCCGCACGCCTTCGCCTCCTTGCGCGCGAACTCGGGCCGCGCCGCCGCCGGCCGGCTTCCCGTCGCGAGGAGGAACGCCGCGTAAAGGCCGAGAAGCGCGAGGCCCCGCACGCCCCGAGTCTACCGCGGCACGAGCGCGCCGTCCCGCCAGGCGAGGCGGCCGCCCGGAGGCAGCGACGCGAGCGGGTGGTCGGCGAGCGCGCTTCCCTGGCGGATCACGATGCGCTCCCCGTCGGCGCGGATCCTGAGTCCGCCCGCGCCGGAGAGCATGACCTCCTCCTCGTCGATCCTGCCGCGCAGCCAGTCCACGCCCTCGAAGACGAAGAGGCGGCCCCCGAGCGAGAGCGTCGCCGTCGACCCCTGGACGGCGAGGGACGTCTGCCCGAGGCCCCAGCTCCCGTCGAGACCGGGCTGCCGGTCCACCATCACGATGTCCGCCGCGCAGCCGGCGAGGAGGAGGGGGAGGAGGACACGCACGGGACGGGGATTCTACAATCCGCGGGTGCGCATCCACGCGACCGCCATCATCGACCCCCACGCGCGGCTCGGCGCGGACGTCGAGGTCGGGCCCTACGCCGTGATCGGGAAGGACGTCGTCGTCGGCGCGCGGACGAGGATCGGCCCCCACGCGTGCCTCATGGGGCCGCTCGAGATCGGCGAGGACAACGTGGTGGCGTTCAGCGCGGCGCTCGGGCACGACCCGCAGGTCAAGGGAAGAGGGGGGCCGTGGGGGGCGACGCGGATCGGGAGCAGGAACGTCTTCCGCGAGTTCAGCCAGGTGCACCGGTCGATGAAGCCCGACGGCACGACCCTCGTGGGGGACGACGGCCTCTTCATGGCGACGGCGCACGTCGGCCACGACTGCGTGATCGGGAACAACGTCGTGCTCTGCAACGGCGTGCTCCTCTCTGGCCACGTGGAGGTCGGCGACCGCGCGTTCATGGCCGGCGGCGCCGCGGCCCAGCAGTTCTCCCGGATCGGCGAGCTGGTGATGGTGGGGGGGCACGCGGGGATCAGCCGCGACGTGCCGCCCTTCTGCATGGTCGTCGGAGTCCGGCCGCACTCGCTCGCGGGGCTGAACCGCGTGGGGTTGAGGCGCGCGGGAATCGTGGGCGAATCGATGCGCGCGCTCAAGGCCGCGTTCCGCGCGCTCTTCCGGAGCGACCTCCCGCTGGCCGGGAGGATCGCCGCGGTCGAGCGGGGAACGCCGGAGGTGGAGCGGCTCCTGGGCTTCGTTCAGGCGAGCAAGCGGGGTGTCATCGGCCTCGGGAGCCGGGACGACGATGTCGAAGCCCCCGGATGAGATCTTCGACCGGCTCGACGAGCTCGCGGACGAGGGCGAGATCGAGGCTGTCGAGGCGGAGGCGCTGAAGGCGATCCGCGGCGAGAAGGACCCGCGCGACCTGTGGCGCTACGTCGCGTGGGCGCGGCTCGAGCTGGACCGCCTCGACGACGCGCTCAAGGCGGCGCGGTCGGGAGAGGATCCGCTCCTCGAGGGGAAGGCGCTCTTCCACCTCTGGCGATTCAAGGAGGCCGAGGCCGCGCTCTCGCGCGTGCACGGCGGGGCGGAGGACGAGGCGGAGGCCGAGTGGTACCGGGGCGTCCTCGAGGAATTCGAGGGCGGCGACGGCAGATCGCGGTTCCGCCGCGCGGCGAGGCTCGCGCCGCGGCTCTTCGAGGAGCCCGTGCGGCTGACGGACGCGGAGATCGACGAGGTCGTCCGGAAGGCGAAGGGGGACCTCCCGGCGGCGGTCGCGCACGCGGTCGAGGAGACGACGATCGAGGTGCTGCCGCTCCCGAAGCCGGACCCCGACGTGGACCCGTTGACGCTCGGCCTCTACATCGGCAAGGGCCTGCTCGAGCGGAGCGTGGACGACGCCCTGAACCTCCCGCCGAGGATCGAGCTCTACCGGAGGAACATCGAGCGCATCGCGCGCGACCGCGAAGAGGCGATCGACGAGCTCCGGATCACGCTCCTGCACGAGATCGGCCACCACGTCGGCATGGACGAGGAGCAGATCGAGGACGCGGGGTACGGGTAGGGACGCCCGCCGCGCCCGCGCGGCCGGTGGCCTCCGACCTACCGCTTCGCGCTCGCGAGCGCCTCGCGGATCCTCGACGCGGCCTGCCTCGCGGCGTGGCCGGCGTCGCCGTCGCGGGCGGGGTCCTCGCCGCCGAGGGCGTCGAGC
>JAKLKT010000266.1 GCA_023150495.1 Planctomycetota bacterium | reverse complement strand
GGCCTCCGACCTGCGAGACGCGCGGTTCCTCGTGCGCGACCTCGACGGGACGCCCGCGTCGCGCGAGCTCGTGTCGCGGCTCCTGCCGCCGCACTACCGGCCCGCGGGCGAGATCGCGCGCCCCGAGGAGGCGCTCGACCGGCTCGACCGCGGCAGCGCGGTGATGCTCGTCGAGATCCCGGAGGGGTTCTCGCGGACGATCGACGAGGGGAGGCAGGTCGCGACGGTGCAGCTGCTCGTGGACACGAGCTCCGCCAACACGGGCTACCTCGCGTCGGCGTACACCGCGCGGATCGCGGCGCGGTACGGCGCGGAGCGCGCGCAGGCGAACCTGTCGCGCGCGGGGGCGCGCGAGGAGCTGCCCGCGATCGAGAGCCGCGACCGGATCTGGTTCAACCCGACGCTCGACGAGAAGTGGTTCGCGACGATCGCCGAGCTCCTGACGATGATCACGGTCGCGTGCATCCTGCTGCCGGCGGCGGCGCTCGTGCGCGAGAAGGAGCGCGGCACGATCGAGCAGCTGCTCGTGTCGCCGCTGACGCCTTTCCAGGTGATGTTCCCGAAGGTCGTCGCGATGATCGTCGTGACGCTGCTCGGGACCGCGGTCGCGTACTTCGGGATCCTGCGGCCGTTCTACGGCGTGCCGTCGCGCGGGAGCCTCGTGCTCTTCTTCGGCGTGACGGCGCTCTACGCGTTCACGAACGCCGGGCTCGGGCTGCTCGCGGCGACGTTCACGAGGCGGACGGCGCAGGTGGGCATGCTGATGCTCCTCACCGTGATGCCGATCATCATGCTGTCGGGGATCCGCGCGCCGCTCGAGTCGATGCCGGCGTGGCTCCAGGCGGCGATCTGGTTCTCGCCCTTGCGGCACTTCCTCGAGGTGGGGTACGGGATCCTCCTGCGCGGCGCGGGTGCAAGGGAGCTCTGGGACTCGGTCCTCGTGATGGCGGGGCTCGGCACGGTGCTCTTCACCGCGGGCCTCCTCCGCTTCCGCCGCCAGCTCGCGTAGGGGAGGCCGAGGGGGTCCGGGGGCCGGAGGGGTGCTCCGCCGCGATCACCGCCGCCAACCGGCTCGGCAGGCGGTCCTCGGGCCTCCGGCTGCGCGCGATCGCGCCCGTCTCGTGGGACCGGATCCCGACGAAGGGGTGCTCGAAGCGCTCGGACGCGATGGCGATCACGACGGCCGGGGAGCTCCTGCGCGCGGAGGACATCGGACGCTGCGAGCTGGTCCGGGGGGAGCTGCGCATGATGGTGCCTCCCGGGTTCGAGCACGGGCGGCTCCGGAACCGGATCGGCCTCCGCCCGAGGGCGACATGCTGCCCGGCCGCGGGCCGCTCGGGGGATTCGAGATCGAGGTCCGCGACAACTTCGCGTGGCAGTCGGGCATGTCCGTGCGGCGCGCTCGGGGCGTCTCGGCGCAGCGGTTTGGCGGGATGGCCGGGGGCGGGTACACTCTCGGTCCGAAATCGCCGGGGTGTAGCGCAGCCTGGTCTAGCGCGCTTGACTGGGGGTCAAGAGGTCGCTGGTTCGAATCCAGTCACCCCGACCAACGCAAAGGGCCGCCCTCAGGCGGCCTTTTTTCGTGGTCGTGCCTCGCCGCGGCTCGGCAGGACGGGGCCCCTTCCGCGGCCTTGCGCCAGGAGGCCCTGCGGGCGCTCTCCTCGGACCGGCTGCGGGCAGCAGCGCGTTCGGAACGAGCGAGGCCTGCGGGCACGCGACCGAGACCTGCTCGTCGCCGGGACCGCGACGGACTTGGCTGCTGACGCACTCGCGCGACAGGGCTAGAGTGGTCACCGATGCGTCGCACCGCAGCCAGCCTGCTCCTCCTGTGCTTGCAGGTGTACGCCCAGGAGGAGCGCGCCCGCGACCTGGCAGCCGCCTCGGTCGACACGCTCAAGGGCCAGTCGGAGCTTGCCGTCCTGCTGGCCCGCGAAGCCCTCGAAGCCGCGGACATCGAGCCCGCGCGCACTGCCCTCTACGCCGCGCTCATGCGGACGCGCAAGAGCACCGTCCTCAAGGGACACGAGGGACCGGTCTCTTGCGTGGACATCTCCCCGGACGACGAGACGCTGGCAACCGGCTCCGAGGACGGAACGGCGCGGCTCTGGACGGCCACGGGCGAACCCAAGTCCACCCTTGCTGCCGGCGGGGCCGTGCGCGAGGTGCGGTTCGTGGGCTCCGGGGCGCGGCTGCTCGTCGTCACGGACAATGGGCTCGCCATCTGGACTGACGCCGGCCAGAAGCTCGCGGAGTTCCCCCCCGCGAGGCACGCCGTGACGGCCGGGGGCCTCTTGATGTTCCCGGCGGAGGGACAGGTGCGCTTCGCGGACCGCGACGGCAAGGTCCTTCGCGAGGTCGCCGCAGCCGTTGCTGATGTCGGCGCCGGCGACGTCGCGTTCTACGCGATCACGCCGGACGGCAGCGTCCGCTGGTACGACCGGAAGGGTCACGAGAAGTCGGTCAAGCCGGGCGCGTTGACATCGCGGGTCACGCTGGCCGCGTCGGGGAACGTCATCGCGACCTCCGGCGGCGGCAGCGACGTGGAGCTCTGGTCTCCCGACGGCAAGAGGATCGGGGTGCTGGCGCACGGCGGCCCGGTGGAAGCGGTCTCCGTCTCTGCCGACGGCCAGCGCGTCCTGTCCGCGGCCGACAGGCAGTATTCCTTCTGGAGGGACGGGAAGCTGGTCCGCCAGGTCCCGAAGCCCGGAACGGCCCGCTTCGTCGCCGCATCCCTTGCCTACGGCATCAGCATCGCCCTCGACGGCGACGGCCACATCACGCTCTGGTACCCGACGCTGTACGAGGGCGACGAGATGGTCTCGGCGGACATCGAGGGACGCGTCCGCCGCATCGAGCCAAGCTGCAACGCCAACGCCCTCATGGTCGAGAACGAGGACGGCACGCGCACCTTCATGAAGTACGCGCACCTGAAGGCGGTCGACGTGCGCAAGAGCCTGTGGGGAGAGCTGACGGTCAGCCGCTGGGGCAACCGCAGCGACTGGCAGCTGCTCGGGGACGATCGCGGCCTCGTTGCGCTCCGGAACTGGGACAGGTTGCCGCCTCTCTATCTGGTGGGCCACACCGACGCGATCTCGGATGGGTGCTTCTCCTCGGACGACCGCCTGCTGCTCACGGCCTCGCGGGACCACACCGCGCGCCTCTGGGAGATCGTCCCCGCGGAGATGCCGATGCTCTGGCACGAGCGGAACGGCGTGAGCTCGCTTGGCTACACGTCCGGCGCGAATGTCGTCACCTTCGACTGGCACGGGGTGCACCTCTGGGATCGCGACGGGCGACCGCTTCGCTCGATGGACCTGCCTCGATACCTGTCGGCATGGGCCGTCGGCAAGGGCGCTGCTTTCGCCACCGAGCGGGACAAGGCGGCCACACTGCTCGACCCGAACGGCAAGGACGTCGCGGTCCTCGAGCACGACGGGGTCATCACCTGGATGTGCAGGTCCTGGGGCGAAGGGGATCGTTTTGCCACCTGGTCCAAAGAGGACAGGACCGCCCGCGTCTGGGACGCGAACGGCAAGCGTCGCGCGATCTGCAAGCATCCGAGCGGCGTGATCACGGCCAACTTCGTCGCCGACGGGTCGCTGATCACCTTCGCGGAGGACAACCTGGCGAGGGTCTGGTCGACCGGCGGCAAGGTCAAGGCGCAGTTCCAGGTCGCGAGCGGGGTCACGGCGTGTGCCTGCTCGCCGAAAGGAGACCGGCTGATCATCTGCTACGGCGGACGTGACGTTTGGGTCTGCACGGAGAAGGGCAAGCAGGTCGAGCGCCTCACCGGTCACACGGCGGACATCCGCCTCGTGGACATCTCGCCGCAAGGGGATGCGATCCTCACCGTATCCAGCGACCACACGGCGCGGCTATGGGACATGGACGGACGGCCGGGGAAGGTCATCACGCACCCGAAGGAGGTGTGGATCGGCCTCTTCCTCCCGGAGCAGGACGGCTTCGTCACCGGGTGCATGGACGGCCTCGTGCGCCACTGGGACCGCGACGGGAACCTCCGCGCCGTGATGGACGGCCAGGAGAAGTGCGCGATCACCTGCGCCGACCGCACCGAGGACGGCCGCTATCTCGCGACCGGATCCGACGGCGGGACCGCGTACGTCTGGCCGCTCAGGCGGGACGACCTCCTCCGCCTCGCGCGCGACCGGGTCGCCCGCGGGTTCACGCCGGAAGAGCGCGAGCTCTACGCGGAGTTGCTCGGGAAGTAGCGGGCGGACCATCGGGCCCGGGGGCGGTCACGTCCGGCGCCGGAGGTGCAGCCGGGGCATCTCGCTCATGTAGGGCCGGATCAGCGGGTCCTGCGAGGTCTCGAACTCCTCCCACGGCCCGTCGAAGAGCACGCGGCCCTCGCCGAGCATGACGACGCGCGGCTTGAAGCGGCGCAGCAGGTCCTTGTCGTGCGTGATGACGAGCGTCGTCTGCGGGCGGCCCCCGACCTGCGCGTGGGCGCGCCCGATCACGTCGTGGATCAGGCGCGCGCGCGCGGGGTCGAGGCCGGCCGTGGGGTCGTCGTAGGCCATGGCGCGCGGCTGCACGGCGAGAGCGCGCGCGATGGCGACGCGCTTGCGCATCCCGCCCGACAGCTCGTCGCGGTGCTTGTTCAGCATCTCCGGCGTGGCGGGCAGGTCGACGGCCTCGAGCGCCTCCCGCACGCGGCGCCGGATCTCCTCCTCGTCGAGGCGAAGCGTCTCGCGCAGCATCAGCGCCACGTTCTCGAACACGGTCGAGGAGTAGAGGGCGTCCTGCTGGAAGACGATCGCGGTCTGCGCCAGCAGCCTGTCGAACGCCTCCCGGTCGAGCCCGGCCATGTCGACCAGATCGCCGTCGGGGTCGTCCGGGTGGATCACGAGGACCCGCCCGGCGTCCGGCATCAGGTTCCGGATGAGGATCTCGAGCAGGACCGTCTTGCCGCCGCCCGACGGCCCGACGATCGCGAGGAACTCCCCGCGGCGGATGTCGAAGTCGATGCCGCGCAGGACCTCCTGGTCGCCGAAGGACTTCCGCACCCCTTCCACGCGGATGATGACCCG
>JAKLKT010000265.1 GCA_023150495.1 Planctomycetota bacterium | reverse complement strand
CGCCGCGTCGGCCGGCCAGGGCCACGCAGCGCTCCCCCGCGCGGTAGAGCGCGTAGCCGACCCCCGTGACCGGCAGCGCCCCGGCGAGGGGAAGGGAGGGGGCTCCGGGGGCGGCGGCCTCGACCGGGCCGATCTCGGCGCCCTCGCCCGGGGTGAGGTTCAAGGCCGCGAGGATCGGCCCCGTGCCGCCGCATATCGCGAGGACGCCGCCGCCGAGCACCCATGCCACGTCCCGCGCGACCGCCTCGAACGACGCTTCCGCCGCGAGGACGACCCTCCCCCACGGCGCGGCGCCGGCGGGCGGGAAGCCCGCCGCGAGGAGGGCCTCCGCCCTGGGGCCGCCTTCGGGGCCGAGCTCGACCGAAACGTCGCGCACGAGTCCGGATTTTACGACTTGCCTCGCCGATACTGTGCGCTACACATCCTTCGGAGTAAGGACAACGGCCCCGGGTCATCGGATGACCCGAGGCTCCCCATGCGTGGCAACCGCGTAAGGAGGTCAACGGCCTCGCCAAGCTGCCGCTTAAAATGCGCTGGCCCGTTTCCCGCACGCTGACAAAATCCACGGTTCCCTCGCGGCACTGGCCCGCCGGGCCCCCGCGCGGTTTCTGACACGCGTCTACTACCCGGGCCCCGCACATCGCGGGGCCCGATTTCATTTGCCGGGGCCCCCGGACCCCCCCCCGCTCAGATCCAGCGCTTCTTCCGGAAGAACCAGAGGAGCCCGCCCGCCACCGCGACGCTCACGATCCAGAAGCCCCACGGGTAGGCCCACCTCTCCCGCAGCTCGGGCATGTTGTGGAAGTTCATGCCCCAGACTCCGGCGAGGAAGGTGAGCGGGACGAAGATCGTGCTGATCACCGTGAGCACGCCGATGACCTCGTTCAGGCGGTTGCTCGCGGAGGTCATCCAGGTCTCCATGAGCGCGCTCGACACCTCGCGGTAGTTCTCGAGGATGTCGATCACCTGCACCGCGTGGTCGTAGACGTCGCGGAGGTAGGTGCGGGTCACGTCGCCGATGCACTCGTGCGGCTCGCGCTGGAGCGCGTGGACCACCTCGCGGATCGGCCAGATCGAGGCGCGCAGCGCGAGGAGGTCGCGCTTCATCTCGTGCACCTGGCGGACGAGGTGCTTGCCCGGCCTCTCGACGATCTCCTCCTCGAGGTCGGCGAGGCGGTCGCCGTAGTGCTCGAGGATCGGGAAGCAGTGGTCGACGATCGCGTCGAGGAGCGCGTAGACGAGGTAGCTCGCGTCCTGCGTGCGCGTGCGCGACCCCTCCGCCTGGAGCCGTGCGCGGATCGGGTCCCACACGTCGCCGGGCGTCTCCTGGAAGGAGAGGACCGTGCGGCGGCCGAGGAAGATGCTCACCTGCTCCCCGTGGACGCGGCCATCCTTGAGCTCGAGCATGCGGATCAGCACGAAGACGCGCGCGTGGTGCTCGCCGACCGCGGGGTAGGTCTCCGCCTTCGGGCGCTGGCCCGTCTGCATGAGATCCTCGACCGCGAGCGGGTGGAGCCCGTACTTCGTCGCGAGCGCCTTCACGGCGGTCGAGTCGCGCGTGCCGTCGACGTTGATCCAGCGGACCGACGTCCAGTCGGGGCGGTGCGCAGCGAGGAAGGCGTCGAGGTCGTCGATCCGGCGCACCTCCGCGCGGTCCTTGCAGTAGTCGATGCAAGTGATCGTCGCGCGCTCGCCCTCCGGCGGGCGCTCGGGGAGGCGCTGGGGCTCGATGCCGGGCGATGCGCCGGGCTTGAGGCCGCGGAGCCCCTGCGGGTAGAGCGGGCGCCGCCGCCGCGGGGGAGGTCCGGGGGCTCCGGGGGCAGGAGGGGTTGCGCTCGCCACGGCGGCACTCTACCGCGCGGCGCGGCGCAGTACACTGTGCCGCGGCCGCCGCGAGCAGGAACCGATGAAGACTCCCGCCCCGCCCCTCCCGGGGGCCATCCTCGCGTGCGGACTGGCGCTCGCCTGCTGCTCCGCGCGAGGCGGCTCGCCCGACATGCCGTGGAGCTTCTCGGCTCCGCCCTACGTCCACCCGAGGATCATCGAGGACCTGTCGACGTGGCTCTCCGACGGCGGGGACCAGGTCGTCGCCATCAACCTGCTCGACGCGCAGGGGAGCAACCGCTACCACGGCGACATCCTGACGAGGGAAGGCCCCGGGGGCGCGTCCTTCGTCTACACGCGCGACGGCCGGGCGATGTTCGGCTACGAGCACGTGGGCACGACGACCTCGGGCGTCCACGTCCTGCTGACGTCCGACTGCGGCGGCGGAACCGGCGTCTTCGTGGATCTCATGCTCGTGAGGATCGAGACCGACCGCGGCTTTGCCGTCGACTGGGAGGGCGGCGCCATCCGGCCCGCGAGACGGCGCCTCCTCATCCGGAAGCTCGGCGAGATCCCTCTCGGCGACCGGTGGTCCGGAAGGCTCGAGGTGCGGGGCAACGACATCCTCGTCGGCAGGGACGAGGGCTTCTTCGCCGGGCGCGGGGGTCGCGGCGACGCCTGGAGCGGCGCGGACCACGTCCTGACGCTCCTCCCGGGCGACCCGGGAGCGGATCGCGACGGTACGATACGCTGACGTCCTGATGCCACACATGATCCGCATCGGCACCGCGGGGTTCTCTTACAAGGACTGGGAGGGGAAGGTCTACCCCTCGCCGAAGCCCAAGGGTTTCGATCCGCTCGCGTTCCTCGCGGGGATGTTCCCGACCATCGAGATGAACGTGACCTTCTACCGCGTGCCGACCGCGGCCAACGTGGAGAAGTGGCTCGCCTCCGTCGCCGCGCACAGGGACTTCAGGTTCACCTTCAAGCTCTACCGAGGCCTCACCCACGACACCGAGGACGAGACGCTCCCGCAGTTCCTCGACGCGCTCGAGCCGTGCCGCGAGGCGGGGAAGCTCGGCGCGATCCTCCTCCAGTTCCCGTTCTACTTCCGGAACACCGCCGAGACGCGCGCGCGGGTCGCGACGCTCGCCGAGGGGCTCGAGGGCTGGCCCTGCGCGATCGAGGTCCGCGACCGCTCGTGGCTCCTGCCGGCCGCCCTCCAGTTCCTCCACGAGCGCGGGCTCTCGCTCTGCGACATCGACATCTGCCAGACGCGCACTTCGATCCCGCCGGGCTCCTGGACGACCGGGCCCGTCGGCTACGTCCGCTTCCACGGCCGGAACCGCGACGCGTGGTTCGACAGCCGGGCGACCGTCGCCCAGAAGTACGACTACCTCTACTCGCCGGAGGAGCTCCGCCCGTGGGCCCTTCGGGTGCGGGAGATCGCGGACTCGACCGAAGCTACCTATGTGATCATGAACAACCACTTCGCCGGCAAGGCGGTCGCGAACGCGATCCACCTGCTGCGGCTGCTCGGGATGAGGGCCCCCACGCCCCCCCCGAATCTCCCCTCATGACGCTCACGCTCACGCCGCAGGAGATCGAGGAGCTTCGCGCGCGCCTCGAGCGGAGAGGCTTCGAGTTCCGCCCGCTCCAGCACGCGCACTTCCAGGCGCGCGGCCCGGGCGCGATCGTCAACGCCTACAGGAGCGGGAAGGTCGTCGTGCAGGGCGCGCTCGCGGCGGAGATCCTCGGCGAGGTGCCCGCGCCCAAGCTCGAGGGCGCCGTCGTCGGCAGCGACGAGTCGGGCAAGGGCGACTACTTCGGGCCGCTCACGGTCGCCGCCGTCGTCGTGCGGCCGGGGCAGGAGAGGGAGGTCCGCGACGCGGGCATCCGCGACTCGAAGGAGATGTCGGACGCCTCGATCCTCCGCGCCGCCGTCGCCGTGCGGAAGCTGCCGCACGCGGTGCGCGTGCTCACGCCGCCCGAGTACAACGCGCGGCACGACGCCGAGAAGAACGTCGCGCTCTTCCTCGCGACGCTCCACGCGGAGACCGTCGCGGAGGCGCTGCGCGGGGCGTCGGCCACCCGCGTCGTGATCGACCAGTTCACGTTCGCGGACCGGCTCGAGGAGGCGCTCCAGCGCGCGGGGGTGCGGCTGCCGGTCGAGATCCGGCCGCGCGCCGAGGACAACCCGGCCGTCGCGGCGGCGTCGGTCCTCGCGCGGGCGGAGTTCCTGCTCGGGCTCAGGGAGCTCGGCAACGAGCACGGCGTGGAGCTGCCGAAGGGGGCGGGGCCGCCGGTCGAGGCGGTGGCCCGCCGGCTCTATCAGGAGGGGGGCCGGGGGGCGCTGGAGGCGGTCGCGAAGATCCACTTCAAGACCACTCTCAAGGTCACGCGGAACCTGTTCTAGGGGAGAATGGGGGCGTGCGGCCGGGACTTGCGATCCTCCTCGCCGCGGCGCTCGCCGCCGCGGAGGACGACGCGGATCTCGCGGCCAACGTCGAGGAGCTGGTGCGGCAGCTCGGCTCGCCCTCGACCGAGGCGCGCAGGCTCGCGCGGTTCCGTCTCTCCTCGTACGGCGACCGGATCCGGCCGCTGCTCGAGCGCGTGGACTCGCCGGACCCCGAGGTGCGGCGGTCGATCCGCGCGCTGACGCGCACGGTCGGCAAGGTCGAGCTCGAGCTCCTGCCGCTCGCGGGCGGCCCGTTCCCGGTCGGCGCGCCGCTCGCGCTGGACGTGCGGATCGTCAACAACACGGAGCAGACGCTCGTGCTCCTCCCGGATGTCGCGCGGCAGGGCCGCTCCGCGCCCTTCCGCATCCGCGTCGGCAAGACCGTCGTGCCGATCGCGTTCGACGAGGTCAACTGGGGGGCCGACGGGACGACGGCGATCCTGCCCGGGGCGAGCCGGCGCCTGCGGCTGACGCTGCCGCGCGGCGCCGCGGCGCTGCGGCGGCCGGCGCTCTACGACGTCTCGGTCGTCTTCGACGGTCTCGTCGGGAAGGGCCATGTGGCCACGTGGGAGGACGCGGTCGAGACCGAGCGGAAGGTGCTCGAGAGCGGCTCCGTGCAGGTCCACGTGCTCGGGCGCAAGGCGGAGGAGATCGAGGAGGCGCTCCGCTCGCAGGACGCGCGCGTACGCGAGGCCGCGGTGGCGGAGCTCTCCGTGCGTGACGACGAGGCGGTCCTGCCGCTGCTCCGGCGCCACGCGCTCGAGCGGCCGCT
>JAKLKT010000264.1 GCA_023150495.1 Planctomycetota bacterium | reverse complement strand
CCGAAGGACCCCCGCGCCGCCGCCGGCGCAGGCGGCGCCGGCGCAGGCCGGGCGGCGGCGGCCCCCCGGCCCCCCCCGCATGAGAAACCGGCGCTTGACGCCCGCCCCGAACCGTGTAAACACGCTCCGGAACCAGGATGCCCAAGCGCACGGACCTTAGCTCCATTCTGCTCATCGGCTCCGGGCCGATCGTCATCGGCCAGGCGTGCGAGTTCGACTACTCCGGCACGCAGGCCGTGAAGGCGTTGAAGGAGGAGGGCTACCGGGTCATCCTCGTCAACAGCAACCCCGCGACGATCATGACCGATCCGGAGCTCGCGGACCGGACGTACATCGAGCCGATCACGCCCGAGGTCGTCGAGCGGATCATCGCGCGCGAACGGCCCGACGCGCTCCTCCCGACGATGGGGGGCCAGACCGCGCTCAACATCGCGATGAAGCTGCACAAGCGCGGGGTGCTCGAGAAGTACCGCGTCGAGATGATCGGCGCGAAGCCGGACGCGATCGACCGCGCCGAGGACCGCGCGGCCTTCCGCGACACGATGGTCAGGATCGGCCTCGACGTCCCGCGGTCCGCGCTCGCGCACACGATGGACGAGGCGCGCGCGGGGATGGCCGAGCTCGGCCTCCCGCTCGTGATCCGCCCCGCCTACACCCTCGGCGGCAGCGGCGGCGGCATCGCCTACAACGTGAAGGAGTTCGAGGAGATCTGCGCGCGCGGGCTCGCGCTTTCGATGGTCTCCGAGATCCTGATCGAGGAGTCGGTCGTCGGCTGGAAGGAGTTCGAGCTCGAGGTGATGCGCGACCGCCTCGACAACGTCGTCATCGTCTGCCCGATCGAGAACGTCGATCCGATGGGGGTGCACACCGGCGACTCGATCACGGTCGCGCCGGCGCAGACGCTCACCGACCGCGAGTACCAGCGGATGCGCGACGCGGCGATCGCGATCATGCGCGCGATCGGCGTCGAGACGGGCGGCAGCAACGTGCAGTTCGCCGTCAACCCGGCGGACGGCCGGCTCGTCGTGATCGAGATGAACCCGCGCGTGAGCCGGTCGAGCGCGCTCGCGAGCAAGGCGACGGGCTTCCCGATCGCGAAGTTCGCGGCCAAGCTCGCCGTCGGCTACACGCTCGACGAGATCAGGAACGACATCACGAAGGAGACGCCCGCCTCGTTCGAGCCGACGATCGACTACGTCGTGACGAAGGTGCCGCGCTTCACCTTCGAGAAGTTCAAGGAGGCGGACCCGACGCTCACGACGCAGATGAAGTCGGTCGGCGAGACGATGGCGATCGGCCGCACCTTCAAGGAGTCGCTCCAGAAGGCGCTGCGCGGCCTCGAGATCGGTCGCGCCGGCTTCGGCGCCGACGGCAAGGATCCCGCCAAGGTGGACGAGGCGGTGCTGCGGCAGCGGCTCGTCGTCCCCAACGCCGAGCGCATCTTCTTCATCGGCTGCGCCCTGCGGCAGGGGATGAGCGTCGAGCTCGTGAGCGAGCTCACGAGGATCGACCCCTGGTTCATCGACCAGATGATGGAGATCGTCGAGCGCGAGCGCGAGGTCGCCGCGCGCGGCTCGCTCCAGGAGCTCCCGGACGGTCTCTTCCGCGCCGCGAAGCGCGACGGCTTCTCCGACCGGCAGCTCGCGCACCTGCTCCGCTCCACGGAGAAGGCGGTCCGCGCGGACCGGCGCCGGCGCGGGATCCGGCCGGTCTACAAGCTGGTGGACACGTGCGCGGCCGAGTTCCGCGCCTACACGCCCTACTACTACTCGACGTACGAGGACGAGGACGAGATCGACCTCAGCGACCGGAAGCGCATCGTCATCCTCGGCGGCGGCCCCAACCGGATCGGGCAGGGGATCGAGTTCGACTACTGCTGCTGCCACGCCGCCTTCGCGCTCGAGGAGATCGGGTTCGAGACCGTGATGGTCAACTCGAACCCCGAGACCGTCTCGACCGACTACGACACGAGCGACCTGCTCTTCTTCGAGCCGCTCACGGTGGAGGACGTCCTCCACGTGATCGAGCGGGTGAAGCCCTTCGGCGTGATCGTCCAGTTCGGCGGGCAGACGCCCTTGAACCTCGCGAAGGCGCTCGAGGAGGAAGGCGTGCCCATCCTCGGCACGTCGGTCGACTCGATCGACCGGGCGAGCGACCGCGAGCGCTTCCAGGCGCTCGCGCGCGAGCTCGACGTGCGGCAGCCGCAGAACGGCACCGCGACGAGCGTGGAGGCCGCGGTCGCGGAGGCGAAGCGGATCGGCTACCCGTGCGTGGTGCGCCCGAGCTACGTGCTCGGGGGCCGCGGGATGGAGACCGTCTACGACGAGCAGTCGCTGCGCGAATACATGGCGCTCGCCGTCGCGGTGAGCCCCGACCACCCGGTGCTCCTCGACCGGTTCATGGAGGAGTCGATCGAGCTCGACGTGGACGCGATCTGCGACGGCGAGCGCGTGGTGATCGGCGGCATCATGGAGCACGTCGAGGAGGCGGGGATCCACTCCGGCGACTCGGGCTGCTCGCTCCCGAGCTACACGCTGCCGGCGGGCGTCCTGCGGACGATCCGCGGCCACACCGGGCGGATCGGCCGGGCCCTCGAGGTGCGCGGCCTCATGAACATCCAGTACCTCGTCCAGGCGGGCGAGGTGTACGTGATCGAGGTGAACCCGCGCGCGAGCCGCACGGTGCCCTTCGTCGCGAAGGCGATCGGCCGGCCGCTCGCCGGGATCGCCGCGAAGGTGATGGCGGGCCGGTCGCTCAAGGAGCTCGGCTTCCTCGAGGAGACGATCCCCGGCCACGTGAGCGTGAAGCAGCCGGTCTTCCCCTTCGACCGGTTCATGGGAGCCGACATCATCCTCGGGCCGGAGATGCGCTCGACCGGCGAGGTGATGGGGATCGCGTCGGACTTCGGCGTCGCCTTCGCGAAGGCGATGGACGCCGCGGGCTGCGCGCTGCCGCGCGAGGGCACGGTCTTCCTCTCCGTGCGCGACAGCGACAAGCGCGGCGTGATCTTCCTCGGCCGCCGCCTCGTCGACCTCGGCTTCAGGATCATCGCGACGGGTGGGACCTACGACGCGCTCCGCCGCGGCGGCGTCGAGGCGCACCGGATCTTCAAGCTGGGCCAGGGCAGGCCCGACGTGCTCGACGCGGTCAAGAACGGCGAGATCCAGCTGATCATCAACACGCCGGTCGGCAAGGGCGCGCACACCGACGAGGGTCGGATCCGCCAGGAGGCGCTCGGCAAGCGCATCCCGATCATCACGACGCTGTCGGGCGCCGCCGCGGCGGTGAACGGGATCGCGGCGCTCTCCCACCAGGCGGTCCCGGTCCTGAGCCTCCAGGAGCACCACGCCCGGCGGCTCGCGCCGGTGTCGTGATCCGCCTCCGCGGCTCCGCCGCTTCGGCGGACAGGTCTGCGCGCGGCCCGGGATGAGTCTCGTCGAGGAGTTCGCCGACTTCGTGGGCTCGGTCCCGCACCGGGAGGTCCCCTTGCCATGGGGCCGTGCGCAGGTGTGGGACACGGGATCGGGGCGGCCGATCGTCCTCCTTCACGGCATCGCGGCGGGCCGCCGCGTGTTCTTCCGCCTCGTGCCGCTGCTCGCGAGGAGCAGGCGCGTGATCGTGCCGCCGCTGCGCGGCGAGGAGCGCCCCGATCCGCGTGCGACCCTTGACGCGATGCTCGACGATGTCGCGGCGCTCCTTCAGGCGCTCGACCTCGGGGACGCGACGCTCTTCGGCACGAGCTTCGGCGGCGCCCTCGCGCTCGGCTACGGCGCGCGCTCGGATCCGCGGGTGGCGGAGATCCGCGTGCAGGGGACGTTCAAGGGCTTCCGGCTCCGCCCGCTGGACCGGCTCGTGCACCTGCTGTCGTACGGGGCTCCCGCGCGCCTCGGGGCCGCCTACTTCGCGCGACGCGTGCGCCGCGGCCCGGAGATGAAGCTCCTCGCGGAGCACGCGACGGGCATCGACGGGCTCTTCCCGCACTGGTGCGCGTCGACCCCCTTCCCCACACTGCGCCGCCGGATCGCGCTGCTCCACGCCCTCGACCTGTCGAACGCGGTACGTTCGGTCGATGTGCCGCTCTCCTTCCTGCACGGCGCGAACGACCGCGTGGTTCCCCGCGCCTTCTTCGAGGAGCTCCGCCGCCTCCGCCCCGACGCCGCCGCCACCCTCCTCGCCGCCGCCGGCCACAACCTCCCCCTGACCCACCACAGCGTACTCGGTACGTGGCTTGATGGACGGAAGTCGTTGCCCTGAAGCTGGTTAGGGCAACGGGATGCGGACTTCGGGTCCGCGTTCCTGCCCCGGGGGTGTCTACTTCCCGAGCTCGGCGGGGTCGTTGAAGACGATCCAGTCGACACGGAGCGCGCGCGCCGTCGGGTGGCCGGCGACGAGCGTCGTCCGGTCGCCCTCGATGAGCGACACGACGCCCCCGTCCGGAAGCCGTGCCGAGAGCCCGGTCCCGTGCTCGCCCGCGCGGCAGTAGAGGATCGTCCCCCTCGGCAGCGCGAGGTTCCGCGGCGGGGGTTCCCCGGGCCCCTCCCCATCGAAACGGCCCTCGACGGCGTACGGCGGGCACACCCAGCGATCGAACATCCTGCCCTTCCACGCGCACCCGGAGGCGATGCCGCCGTCCGCCTCGACCTCGGCGACCTGGCGCACCGTCGCCGACGATCCCGTGAGCTCGAGCGTCGAGCGCCACCCGGGCCCGCCCGGTCGCAGCCGCCCCGAGAGCCCGATCCGCACGCGGTCCCCCTCCGCCTCCACGGTCACCTCGCCATCGGCGCGGTCCGCCTTCTCCGCGAGCGCGACCACCGCGAAGAACGTGCCCTCCCCGCCCGAGAGATCCTCGCCGAAGCCGCGGGCGAGCTTCCTCCGGAGCGACGTGACGCCCGCGCTCCTCCGGTCGATGCCGAGGAGCAGCCGGTCGGTCTCCACCTCGAGCCGCTCGATCGTCTCGCGCACGCGGGCCGGGCCGACCGCGCGCTCGACGCCCTCCGGCAGGAGCTTCGCGAGGAGCGCCCCGTACTCGCGGCCGCGGTGGCGGTCGTAGGACGCCCGATCCTCCG
>JAKLKT010000263.1 GCA_023150495.1 Planctomycetota bacterium | reverse complement strand
CGTCCTCGGCGCCCTCGTGGCGCGGGCCGCGGCGGCCCGCGGCCGGAGGCGCGCGGCCCTCGTCGGCGCCCTTGCCGGGCTGCTTTGCGGTATGCTGGACGAGTGGGTCCAAGGCCGCGTCCCCGGCCGGACCCGCTCGTGGGCCGACCTCCTGGCCGATACGGCCGGCGCGGCGTTCGGCGCGATCGTCGGGCGTTTTCGCCCGAGCGGTCGCTCCGCTACAATGCCCGGCTCGCAAGGAGAAGAGTCATGACCCGCGCCTGCATCGCCCTCGTGACGCTCGCCCTTCTCGGGACGACCGCCCGCGCCGACCTGCTGATCCTCAGGAAGGGCGGCAAGCTCCAGGTCTGGGGCATGCCGGCGCAGGTCGGCAAGGCCAACGACCCGATCGAGATCACCCCCGAGAACGCCGAGCTCTACGCCGACCAGAGCACCGGCCTGATCGAGACCGAGGGGTACGACGTGATCACGGCGAAGAAGAGCGCGAACGCGAAGCCCGAGACCTTCCCGCGCTCCGAGGTCGCGCGCGCGATCTACACGACCGATCCCGACATGCTCGTCGCCGGTCTCGCGGAGATGGCCGACGGCAAGTGGATCGCCGCGATCAACGACTTCAAGGAGGTCGTCGCGGACCCGGGCGTGCGGGAGGCGTACAAGTACCGGGCCCTCTTCGAGATCGGACGCTGCTACTACCTGGCCGGCCGCAGCGCCGATTGCGTCAGGCACTACGGGGAGTGGAAGCCCGTCAACTCCGTCTACACGCCGATGGTCTACCGAATCCTCGCGGACCTGCTCACGGACCAGCGCAAGTACGACGACGCGCGGTCGCAGTACGGCAAGATCGCGGGCCTGCCCGGCATCACCGAGGTGTGGAAGTTCAACGCACGCCTCGGCTCGGTCAAGGTCGACACCGCCGAACGCAAGTACGACGAGGCGGAGCGCGCCGCCGCCACGGTCGCGCGCGAGACGCAGAACAAGCCCGAGGTCGCGGACGCGAACGTGCTCGCCCTCGCGCTCCAGGCCGAGGCGATCTGGCGCGCCGGGAAGGCCGAGCGCCTCGCCGAGGCAACGACGCTCCTCGAGAAGGCCGCCGCGGTGGAGGGCGCCGACCCCGGCACGCGGGCCTTCCTCCTCGTGACGCAGGGGAACGTGCTCTACGCGCAGGGCAAGCCCGAGGAGGCCCGATTCCCCTACCTGCGGGCTGCGCTGATGTATCCGGACTCGGGGTACGACGGTCTCGCCTACCTGAACGCCGGCCAGTGCCTCGTCGACATGAGCATGCGGCTCCAGGGGAAGGAACAGGACCGGAGCGACCAACTCCTCGTCAGCGGCATGCGGCTCCTCGCGACCGCGGCGGGCACCTACAAGGTGAGCGACGCCGCGAAGCGCTACCGCGAGAACAAGGCGCGGTACGAGGAGATCATGGCGAAGTCCGGCGAGAAGGAGCCCAAGTAGGCGTTCACGCGGCGGGCGGCGGAGCGCCGCCGAGCCCGGACATCGCGCGCTCGCGCCGGAGGCGCCACTGCGCGTAGCCGACCGCCGCGAGGATCGCGCTGAGGAAGAGCAGCGAGAGCTCGAGGTTCTCGACGACGACGAAGAGCCAGAACGGGAGCGCGGGCGTCATCTCGTCGCGCCACCGCCCCTCGAAGGCCGGGAGCGTCGTGCCGGTCGCCTCCTCGAACGCTTCCGGGAACGCGAGCCCCGCGGCGGCCGACCGCACGAGCCGGCGGACCGCGTCGTCGCCGAACCGGGCGACGAACGCGCCGGCCACGCGCTGCCCGAGCTTGTAGCCGAGCGCGGCCTCGCTCGCGTCGCCCTCGAAGAGGCGCGCCGCGTCGTCGAAGCGCGGCAGGTTGCCGGCCGCCGCGAACCGCTCGAGCGTCGTGTCGGGCTCGAGGTACGGAATCCCCGCGTGGTGGACGGCGAGCCCCTCCTCGAACCAGCGGGGGAGCCTCGCCCGCGAGCGGTTGAGGACGAAGTGGACGGCTTCGTGCTTGAGCACGAGGTCGAGGCCGTTCGCCTTGTCGCGGTCGACGATGTCCAGGCGGAAGACCATCGTGCTTCCGGTCGTCACGGCGACCGCCCATGAGGGGGCTCCGGGGGAGAGGGCGCGCATCGAGGCGAGGTCGGGGACGAGGTGGACGAGCGCCCTGCCTTCCGGCTCGAGGCCGAGCCAGAGCGCCGCGTGCTCCCGCCGCCACCGGAAGCTCTCGAGGATCCGCTCCGCCTGCCGCTTCGCGGACGGCGGGAAGCGGACGACGCAGTCGGGCCCCTCGAGCGTGTCGCCGCTGGCGGTCGCGGCGAGCAGCAGGAGCGCCGCGGCGACGCCGCGCCGGCTCATGACTCGCGACGAAGGGACTCGGTGACGGGCCCCCGGACCCCCTCGGATTCGCCCGCGGAGGGGCGCGCGCCGCGGATCGCCCGGCGGATGAGGACGACGCCGATCAGCGCGACGACCGCAGCCGCGAGGATGGGGAAGAGGAAGAGGAGGACCTTGTAGACCACCCAGAGCGCGGCCCCGGTGAAGAGCACGACGCCGCCCCAGGCCTGCAGGCGCTGGGGGCCCGGCCCCTTGCGGAGCACGAAGAGCAGCCGGCGGACGTCGAGCAGCATGGCCCGTTCTCGGATCCTGTTCCTCGCCGGCGGCCCTCGCCTTGCCGGCAGCCTTCCGGGAGCCGGCAGGGCCGGCCCCGTCCATCTCCGGCCCGCGGCCGGCAACGCGCCGGGAACGGCCACACGCCGGCCCGGCCCCGGGCACCGCACCCGAGATCCCGGTGCAAGGCCCGTTTCGTGGCCGTATTCTAAGGGCAGGGGGCCATGCTCCGGATCGCGATCAAGGACTCGTCGGGCGAGCGCGTCTTCGCAACGGAGCGCGACGAGGTCCTCGTCGGGAGCCGCGAGGGGGTGGACGTGCGCCTCGCCGACGCCGCGCCGAACCACTGCATCCTCCGCGCGGAGGCCGGCCGGGTGCGGCTCGTCTCCCTCTCGGGCGCGTCCGCCGTGGCCGGGCGGCCGGTTGGCGAGGCGATGCTCGCGCCGGGGCAGGAGTTCGCCGTGGGCTCGGCCGTCCTGAGAGTGCTCGCCACGTCCGGTGCGAGCCACCTCGCGATCGAGGAGCCCCCCTCCCCCCCGCCCCCTCCCCTTGCCGGGCCTGAGGCCGGAAAGCCCCCGGCGATGCACGAGGGGGAGTTCGCGCGCGAGGTGCGGGAGACCATCGCGAAGGCGCCGTGGTACCTCGCCTCGCTGATGGTCCACGTGGCGATCCTCCTCCTCATGAGCCTCGTCGAGACGAGGCGGCCGGTGCCGGAGCGGATCGCGCACATCGCCGTGGCGCCCCCGAAGCCCATCGAGGAGCCGGAGCTCCCGCCCGACACGCCGCTCTCGTTCGAGGAGCACGACGAGGGCAGGCTCGACGAGTTCGTCATCGAGGAGTCGCCCCCGGATGCGGCGCGCTCGGCGCCGAACAGCGCGGAGGCGGCGGACCACGAGGATGCCGCGCATCCCGCGCCCCTCGGAACCGGCGACGGCCGGAGGCCGGTGACGCGGCTCCCGAAGCCGCTCGCGCTCTCGAAGACGAAGGGCGGCGAGAAGGCGGTCAACCGGTCCGACCTCGAGGGCGAGCAGGGGCGGGCGGCCGACGCGGTGAAGCGGGGTCTCGGCCAGGGGCTGAACGAGGCGCGGCAGCGCCTCTCGAAGGAGCACATCGTCGTGGTGCGAGGGGCGCACGACAAGATCGAGGCCGTGCTCGACAGCTACGAGTGGCCGTACACGATCGTGTCGCGCGAGGACCTGCTCCTGCGCGGCGCGCCGAGGGCCCGGATCCTCTTCGTCAACTGCAGCAACCCCCCGCCGCGCGCGATGGCGAGCAAGCTCGGGGAGCTCGTGAAGCGGCTGCTCCACGGCGGGTGCTGGGTCGTCACGAGCGACTGGTCGGTCGACCCCTACCTGACCGAGGCGTTCCCCTCGATCGTGACGGCGCTCGGCTCGCCCCGCTCGCAGCGGGACACGACGGTCGAGGTGCAGGCGATCGGCGAGGACCACCTGCTCGAGGGGGTCTTCCCGCGCGGCGGCGAGAGCCACTGGTGGCTCGAGGACTCGAGCACGATGGTGTCGGTGTCGGACAAGGCGACGACGCTCGTCGCGAGCGACGACATGCGGTCGAAGTACGGCTCGCGCGTGGTGGCGTTCAAGTTCGGGTACGGCAAGGGGGAGGTCATCCACCTCGTCGGCCACTTCTACCAGGAGGACGGGAACCTCCACGGCCTCGTGGCGATGCACCGCCTCATCAACAACGTGATCGTCGAGCGGGTCCGCGCGGACCGCGCGCGCTGAGCACGGGCGGAAGGGCGGTGTCGGCTGCGGATGCCCTCCGGTTCACGCGCCCGGCCACGCTCGCCGCGCCGGTCGCCGGCGTGATCGGCGGGGCGATCGCGGCGCGGGGCGGATGGCCGACGGATCCCCTCGTGGTCGTCCTCGCGGTGCTCTCCGCGATCCTCCTGACGGGCGCGAGCAACGGGCTGAACCAGATCGCGGACGTCGAGACCGATCGAATCAACCGCTCGGAGCGGCCGCTGCCGTCGGGGCGGATGAGCATGCGCGAGGCGTGGGCGCTGACGCTCGCGCTCCTCGCGGGCGCGGTCGCGCTTGCCGTCCCGTGTGGCGGCGGATACCTCGCGTGCGTGCTGCTCACGGTGCCGGTGACGTCGGCGTATTCGTTCCCGCCTTTCAGGACGAAACGCCTGCCGTTCGCGGCGAACGCCACGATCGCGACGCCGCGGGGGCTCTTCCTCGTGCTCGCGGGCTGGGCGGTCGGCGGCGGGCTCTTCCGGGCGGAGGCGTGGGTGCTCGGGGCGCTCGCATGGGTGTACGTGTTCGGCGCATCGACGACGAAGGACTTCGCCGACGCGGAGGGCGACCGCGCGACGGGATGCGTGACGCTGCCGATCCTCTGGGGGCCGCGGCGCGCGGCACGGTTCGTCGCCCCGTTCCTCGTCGCGCCGTATCTCCTGTACCCGGCGCTCGGGGCGGCGGGGCTCCTTCCGGGGGGCGCCGGGCCGTGGGCGCTCGTCGGCCTGCCGCTGGCGGGAATCGGGGGGGTCGCGGGGGC
>JAKLKT010000262.1 GCA_023150495.1 Planctomycetota bacterium | reverse complement strand
CTGATGCCCGCGAAGCCTGGCGACGAGGAGCGCCTGCGGAAGGCGGGCTTCGCGGACCTGAAGAAGGTCTACCGGACCGAGGACCTCGCGCCCTCGGACGACATCGTCTTCTGCGCGGCGGGCGTGACCGACGGCGCACTCCTGCGCGGGGTCCACTTCTTCGGCGGCGGGTGCCGCACGCAGTCGCTCGTGATGCGCTCGAAGAGCCCGCGCCACATCCGGTACGTGGACCAGATCCACCTCGACGACGGGTACACGGGACCGGTCCAGAGCGTCTGACCCCCCCCGCGCCCCCCCGCCTCCCGGGCCGGTTCCGTGCCGAAACGGGACTCGGGCCCCGAGGAAGAAGCGCCACGCGAGCCCTCCGGGGCGGATAATGGGGCCGTCTCGAGAGGAGGGTAGGTCGCATGCGCGAGCGGCTCGGTGCGCTCATCGTCTGTCTTCTCATCCAGGCGGGCTGCAGCGCGGGTGGAGGCGAGGGGGGCGCGGGGGGAGGTCCGCCGCCGCCTGCCGACACGCTCGCGTGGGCCCCGATCCCGTCGCTCCTCTTCGCGGTCGGATCGCCCGTCTCCGCGGATGTCGGGCAGTACCTGACCGACTCCCGCGGCGGCGCCGTCGTGAGCCTCGACCACGCGCTGCCCGCGGGCCTCTCGCTCGACGACGGCGTCATCACGGGCACGCCCACCGGCCCCGCCGCGACCTCCGACTACCGGGCGATCGCCGACCCCGGGATCCCGGGCGAGGAGCCCGTGGAGAGCGCGGCGTTCACGATCGAGGTGATCGTCCCCGCCCCGGGCGGCCTCTCGTTCGAGGTGGCGACGCCGCACCAGATCGGCATGTACCTCCCGCTCGGCGCCACTGCCGCCACGGACGCGTCGGCGACCGTCCGGTACCGCGGACCGGGGGAGACGGCGTGGCGGACGGGCCATCCGCTCGTGCGCATCGTGCCCGGGTGGAACGGCCGCGACGGGCCCGTGCCGCCGGTCGACGCGCTCGCGGGCACGATCTTCGACCTCGAGCCGGGCACCCCGTACGAGATCGAGGTGAAGGTGACGAAGCCGTCGGGCGTCGAGACCCACCGCACCGTCGCCTCGACCCGCGCGCTGCCCGGGCCCGGCGGCCCCGCGACCGCGCGGGCGACGCCTGCGAGCGACCTGCGGTCCGTCCTCAACGCGCTCCGGCCGGGCGATGTCCTCGAGATCGCCAACGGGACGTACGACGTGCCCGACGGCCTCCCGCTGGACCTCGCCGGCACGCCCGGCGCCCCGATCACGATCCGGGGCGAGAGCCGCGACGGCGTCGTCATCCGGCGGTCGCGCAGCGCGGTGCTCGTCTTCCTGCGCGCGTCGCACGTCATCGTCGAGGACCTCACCCTCGAGGGATCGGGCGTGGACAGCTTCACGTCGGGGTCGACCTCGCTCGGGATCGACTTCTGGGACGGCAATCCGCACGAGTTCGTGACCCTGCGCCGCCTGCTGATCCGCGGCGTCGACCAGGGCATCGTTGCGTCGAGCCCGCTCAAGTCCGTCCTCATCCACGACTGCGAGCTGCGCGGGAACAACCTCTGGAACGCGGAGTTCGTCGACTCCAGCAGGACCTGGGACGACGACGGCATCCGCATCCCCGGAGAGGGCAACTGCGCGTTCCACAACACGCTCAAGGGCTTCGGCGACTCGCTCGCCGTGAGCAACGGCATCCTCTCGGCCGGCGTCTACTTCTACCTCAACCGGATCACCATGACCGGGGACGACGCGTGCGAAGGCGACTACGGGACGCGGAACATCGGGTTCTACGACAACCACGTGTCGAACACGTCCACGCTCCTGTCGCTCGACCCGTTGTGGGGAGGCCCGTTCTACTGCTTCAGGAACGTCGCGGTGAACACCGGGCGCGGCCCGTTCAAGCTCAACAGCCAGGAGAGCGGATTCCTCATCTACAGCAACACGATCGTGCGGACCGAGGGCGAGATCCCGGTCGGGTGGATCCAGTACAACAACGGCAACCTCCGGAACTGGAGCTACCGGAACAACATCCTCGTCTACCGCGGCACGGGGGATCCCCTGGTCTTCGAAGCCGGGGGGAACGACCCGATCGACTTCACGCACAACGCGTGGTACCCGGACGGGGACGTCTCGTGGAGCAGCACGGGTGGCGACGCCTCGTCCTTCGCCGCGATCCGCCTGAAGCTCTACGAGACGGAGCCCGTGTTCGGCACGTCGCGGCACCGGCACGACGGGGATGTCGTGGTCGGGGCGGAGCCGTTCACGACGCCGCTCCCGCTCGGGGCGGACTACCTGGACGAGGTCACGACGCAGTTCGTCCCGACGCTCGGCGCCACGTCCGCGGCGCGGAACGCGGGGACGCCCATCCCGAACGTCACCGACGGCTACTCCGGCGCTGCACCGGACATGGGAGCGATCATCTCGGGCCGCCCGGTCCCCGCCTGGGGCGTCCGGCCCTGACCCCACCGGAAAAGGCGCGGGCCCGGCGGACGAGCC
This sequence comes from Planctomycetota bacterium, assembly GCA_023150495.1. GTDB lineage: Bacteria > Planctomycetota > PLA2 > PLA2 > PLA2 > PLA2. Next base: position 2,620 of record JAKLKT010000262.1, on the reverse strand, counting down.
GGGCCCGCATGGTGACCCTAGGGGGACTCGAACCCCCGTCTTAGCCTTGAGAGGGCTACGTCCTAGACCGCTAGACGATAGGGCCGCTCCGTGGCTGAGGAGGAAGGACTCGAACCTTCAACTCCCTGATCCAGAGTCAGGTGTTCTACCAATTGAACTACTCCTCAATCGACTTTTGAGCGGGTCCGGAAGCCCCGCCGCTCGCGGCGCATGGGCCATCGCGACCGGCCTTCCGGGCGAACCCCGTGAACTTACGGCCTCCCCTCGGGAGGGTCAAGGAAGCGTACCCCGCGGATCGCGGGCCGCGTTCTAATGATGCCATGGCGATCCTGATCCTGCTGCTCGTCCTCGCCCCCGAGGAGACGACCCGGGCCGACGAGGTGGCCGAGGCTCTTGCCAAGGGCGACAAGCCGAAGGCGATCGCCATCCTGAAGGAGATCGGCACGCTCAAGGGGAACGACGCCGAGGCCCTGGCCGTCGCCCGGCTCGTGCGGGATCAGAAGGTCCAGAAGGAGCCGGAGGTCCTCGAGGAGTGCTTCCTCGCCCTCAAGGGGATCGGCAGCAGGAAGGTCACCCCGGCGCTGCTGAAGCTCCTCGACCACTCGACGCTGAAGGAGGTCGTGGAGGTCCGCATCGGGGTGTGCCGCGCGCTCCAGGGGTCGGCGGATCCCGCGGGGGCGGAGGCGCTGCTCGGGCTCCTCCATGACCGGGAGGACCGGGTGATCGCGGCGTCGGCCGAGGCGGCAGGCGCCTACCGCCACGCGAAGGAGCCGGTCCGGAAGGACCTCTTCAAGGGGATCCTCGACGTGTACGAGTCGACGTGGAACCTGAAGAACTCGGTGAAGCCGGAGCTGAAGACGGAGAAGCGGCGCGCGGAGCGGAAGTGGGAGGTGATCGAGGCGCCGATGGAGAAGAGCCTGCAGCTCCTCTCGAACCAGACGCAGCCGGACCCGCCGTCGTGGCGGCGCTGGTGGAACAAGAACAAGAAGGACCGCTGGGCGGAGCTGGAGAACTGAGGGGAGGGGCCCGGGGAACCCGCACGCGGCCGCGCCCCGGGCGGATCCGGCGCGGACAGGTGGTCGCGGCCAGCCGTCCGGCCGGGCAGGGCGCCGTTCGCGTGGCACGCGGAAAGGGCCCCGAGGGACGGGCGTTAAGCCGGGTTTTGTCGTGGGCGGTCATTTGTCTAAGGCGGCAGTTGCCTGACGCCTCGAACGGCCTTCCCGGAGGTTCGTAGCGGGGCGGGCTACCCCTGCCTCCCTATCAGGCCTTTCTCCAGGTGGGGTTTGCCGTGCCGGGGATGTCACCATCGCCCGCGGTGGTCTCTTACACCGCCGTTTCACCCTTGCCGCCCGGCCGGAGCCGGGAGGCGGTCTATTCTCTGTGGCACTTTCCCTATCCTTGCGGACGGTGGCCGTTAGCCACCACCTTGCCCTATGGGGCCCGGACTTTCCTCGGAGGCGTCTACCTCCGCGACCGCCTACCCGCCCTCGGGGCACCTGATTGTCAAAGAGCTTCTCATTCTAACCGGCGCCCCGCGCCCCGGACCGGTGGTCGGCGGGCGGCGCCCGCGTCGCCCGCGTCGCCGGGCCCGGGGCACGGCCGGGTCCCGGGTGATACAAAGGCACCGGCGATGGGGCGTCTCCTGCTCCCCCTCCTCGTGCTCGCGGCGGCGCTCGCCGCCGATGACGACCGCCCGGACCGCCGCGCGGACGCGGACCTCCAGCCGCGGATCAACGACGCGATCCGCCGGGGCATCGAGTACCTTAAATCAATACAGTATCCGGACGGCAGCTGGGTCTACGAGTCGCAGCGATTCCAGGAGGACATGACCGCGGGGATGACGGCGCTCGCCCTCTATGCGCTGTCGGCCTCGCGGGTGCCGTCGGACGACCCGGCCGTGCGGAAGGGCGTCCGGTGGACGGAGGCGCACAAGGAGTGCTACACGACGGCGGGGGCCTACTCGACCTACTCGGCGTCGCTCCTCGTTCTCGCGCTCACCCGCGTCGATCCTCAGGAGCACCGGACGCGCATCCACCGGCTCGCGGAGTCGATCGCCGAGGGGCAGCTCGGGAACGACATGTGGACCTACCGCCTCAGGTCCGCCCGCACGAGGGACAAGGGCAAGGGGGCCGAGGAGGGGCCTCCGCCCGCGATCGCGGGCGACAACTCGAACAGCCAGTTCGCGGTCCTCGCGCTCTGGGCGGCCGCGGCCCTGACGGAGTTCGAGGTCTCCGCGAGGACGTGGCAGCGCATCCAGGGCTTCTACGGGAGGACGCAGCTCCCGAACGGCGCGTGGAGCTACGTGCCGGGGCCCTCGGACGGCACCGGCAGCATGACTTCGGCGGGGCTCTGCTCGTACGTCTACGCGACGGCCGGGCTCCTCGGGGGCGTCCCGGCGCTCCCCCTGGCGCGCGCCGACCCCGTCGCGAAGCGCGGCGTGGCTGCGCTGCTCCTCGACTTCGACACCGCGAACTTCCAGAACTACTACTACGTCTACGCGCTGGAGCGCGCGGGCACGGTGATGGCGATCCCGGAGAAGCAGTGGTACTTCCGCGGGGCGCGAGCGCTCGTGGCGCAGCAGGACGCGAGCGGGCGCTGGGGAGGCAGCGCGCCGGCCGGG
>JAKLKT010000261.1 GCA_023150495.1 Planctomycetota bacterium | reverse complement strand
GCGCCCGCTGCCGCTGCTCCTCCCGGCGGGGCCGTCGAGCCTCTACGCGAAGCTGCGCGACGGCCGCTGGGCGGCGAGGGAGATCGACCTGAAGCCCGGCGGGACGACGCGGCTCGAGCTCGACTGGCGCAAGTAGGGGAGGGGGAGACCTTGGGTCATCTGATGACACGAGGTCGGGTTCCGGGGAGGGGTATGCTCTAGCCGACCATGGGACGCCAGTGGCTGCAGAAGAACCGGGAGATCAACGCCGCGAAGCGCGGGAAGCTCTTCAGCAAGCTCGCGCGCGAGATCGCGATCGCCGCGAAGTCGGGGCTGCCCGACCCGGCCATGAACCCGCGGCTCGCCGTGACCGTCGAGGCCGCGCGCAAGGCGTCGGTCCCGAACGACGTGATCGCTCGCGCGATCAAGAAGGGCGCGGGGCTCCTCGACGAGAAGATCGAGATGCATCACGTCACGTTCGAGGGGTTCGCGCCGCACAAGGTCGCGGTGATCGTGGAGTGCATGACCGACAACCAGAAGCGCACGGCGCCGGAGATGCGCGCGCTCTTCGCCGGCAAGGGGCAGCTCGGCGCCAAGGTCTCGTTCCTCTTCCACCACATGGGGATCGTCGAGGCGACGCACGACGGGGCGGGGCTCGACATCGAGGCGGCGGCGATCGAGGCGAGCGCGCAGGACGTGGAGCCCTTGGAGAACGTGCCCGAGGGGCATACGGGCGCGCGGTTCTTCACCGACCGTGCGGATCTCGATGCGGTGACGAAGAGCCTGCGTGAGGCGGGCTGGTCGGTGACGACGTCGGAGATGGGCTACGTGCCGAAGGAGACGACGGACCTCCCGCCGGAGCAGCGGAAGGATGTCGAGGAGTTCCTCGAGGCGATCGACGACCAGGACGACGTCCACCGCATCTACACGACGCTGAAGTAGGCCGGCTCGGCCCCCCGGCCCCCCTCCCTTCCTCTTCCGCGGGGACGGCTACTTCCCGCGGGTGAGATCGACCGCCTGGCCCTTGCCGATGGACGCGAGCGTCTGGAGGGTGTTCATCTCCGCGCCGCCCATGCCCACGCAGTGGATCTCGACCTTGCGGAAGAGGTTCAGGCGCGTCACGTCGCCGATGATGTGGTACTCGCGAGCGTAGGGCCCCTGGAAGACGAGGTTGTCGGAGTCGGTCGTGCGTGCGCCCGACTCCGGGTCTCCCGCCCGGTCCCCGGGGTCCTTGCTGTCGGGCGACGCCCAGTCGTCCCACGTCGCCGCGCCGTCGGAGAGGAGGAAGATCGTGTCGCAGCCGTCGTCGAAGGTCGCCGTGTTCACGTACTCGCCCGGGCCGACCAGCGTGCCGCTCTTCAGCTTGAAGGCGCGGTGGAGCCCGCCGTGCATGTTGGTCGCGCCGAGGAGCGTCCCGTGGGGCCTGCCGGGTTTCTTCGCGCCGGGCCGGATCCCGTCGAGGGTGCGGAACACGCCCTGGATGTTCTCCATCGTCGCCTTCTGGAGGCCCTTCGTGCCCTTGAGGAGCCCCGCGCCGTCGCCGAAGCAGATGACCGCGAAGTGCTGGCTCTCCTCGAGCAGCAGCAGCGACTGCTTGAGCATCTCGCGAGCGGCCTCGAACTTGTTCGTGACCTTGTCCCACTTCACGTTCTCGAAGGCCTTCTTCCACGCGTCGCTCTTCGAGAGCTTCGCCTGCGCGGCGGCGCTCCCCGTGACCGGCCCCTTCGGCAGGTTCTCGAGCTCGCGCGGCGAGAGAGGTTCGAGCATCGAGTCGGAGAGGTCGATCACGTAGCAGATGCGGTCGCCGGACGCCTCGATGCCCGCGAACGTCGGCGGCGCGTAGCGGTCGTCCTTGGGCTGCTTGCCGCCCGTCTGCACGAACTGGAGCTCCTGCTGCCAGCGCCGGCCATCGCGCCAGACGAACCGCGTCTTGAACCGCCGCGCGAACTGGCGGCCCATGGCGATTCTCGTGCGGTCCATCGTCTCCGCCTCGTCCATGCGGCGGAAGAGCGCCGACGCGACCTCGCCGAACTCCGGCGTCTTCACCTGCTCGGAGCGGCTGCAGAGGAGCGCGGCGAGGCTCTCGAGGAGCACGGCGCGCTCGATGCCGCTCGGCGGGAGCTTCTTCTCCATCTCGGCGACGAGGGGGAGCGGGTCCCCCTCCTGGTCGAAGCGGAGCGCCTCGATCGCGGCGGCGCGGAGGAAGACGCTCCGGTCGCTCCTCGCGACGATGGCCGCCTCCCCGGGCCCCTCCGATTCGACGCGGTGGCGGAGCGCGAGGTACCAGAGCCACGCGTCGGCCGGGCCGTCGCTCTTCGCGCGCCACTCGTCGAAGAGCGGCGCGTTCGATCCCTCGACGAAGGAGTCGGCGGCGATGAAGGCGATCAGATAGCGGACCTGGTCCTTCGGTTCCTCGGGCCTGCCGTAGTCCTGGATGAGCGCCTTGAGCGCCCGCGGGTCGCCGGTCTGCGCCAGACGTTCGCGCGCCTCCGTGCGTTTCCGGAGCGACTGCCGCTTGACGCCCGTCTTGTAGGCCTTGAACGCGGTCTCGAAGTCCTCGGCGTAGGCCGCGGCGCAGAGGAGAGAGACCGCCGCCGCCGCGGCAACCCACCTGCCGTTCATCGCCGCAGGGAGTATAGGGCATCCCGGGGGCGCAGGAAGAGAGGGGGCTCCGGGGGCCGGAGTCAGGGCACGGCGGCGAGGACCGCGACGGTCGCGAGGAGGAACGCGGGGGGCGGCGGCGCCGGCGGACCCATGTCGGCGCCAGGGGCGGGGTTGTCCGGAGGCGCCTCGCGGCGGGCGGCGCGCCGCCCATGCGTCATGGGAAGGCGCCGGGCACGGCGACCGGCGGCACGTCGCGTCGACGTGGGCCCGATCGTCCTCCTCAGCTCTCGGGAGCGGGCCGCGCCCCGGCTCGCGCCGGCCTGACGAGGGAGACGACGATCGAGAGGCCGAGGATGCCGGCGATGGCACCGAGGGACGCGCCGATCGGGACCTTGTACACGTCCATGAGGAGCATCTTTGCGCCGACGAAGATCAGCACGAACGACAAGCCGACCTTGAGATAGGCGAACTTCGTGATGACCCCGGCCAGCAGGAAGTAGAGCGACCGCAGCCCGAGGATCGCGAAGATGTTTGACGTGAAGACGATGAACGGGTCCGTCGTGATGGCGAAGATGGCCGGGATGGAGTCGACAGCGAAGATGAGGTCGGTCACCTCGACGGCGACCAGCGCGAGCAGAAGCGGCGTCGCGTAGCGGCGACCGTTCCTGAGTACGGTGAACCTGTCGCCGTGGAACTCCGGCGTCGTCGGGAAGACCTTCCGGAAGGCCCGCACCAGCGGGTTCCGCTCGGGGTGCATCTCCTTGTTGCGCTGCAGGAGCAGCTTCACGCCGGTGATCGCGAGCAACGCGCCGAAGAGGTAGATGGCCCAGTGAAACCGTTGCAGGAACGCTCCGCCGGCGAGGATGAACACCGCGCGCATCGCCAGCGCGCCGACCACGCCCCAGAAGAGGACGCGGTGCTGGTAGATCGCGGGCACCGCGAAGGTCGAGAAGATGACGACGAAGATGAAGATGTTGTCGACCGCGAGCGCCTTCTCGATGAGGTAGCCCGTGGTGAACTCGAGAGCGCGCTCCGAGCCGAACCAGAAGTAGACGCCGACATTGAAGACGATCGCCAGGGCGACCCAGACGGCGCTCCAGATCCCGGCCTCCTTGAGGCCGACCGCGTGCGCCTTCCTGTGGAAGACGCCCAGGTCGATCGCGAGCATCGCGAGCACGAAGGCGAGGAAGCCGGCCCACAACAGGGGCGAGCCGATGGTCTCAACGGGCACGACTCACTCCTCCTTCCGCCTCGCTGGCCGAGCGGTCACCACTCGCGTGCGAGGCGCCAGCCGTAGGGACGCCGGACCGCCCGGCGCGCGGACGCCGCCATGGCGAGGAGACGATCGACCCGCTCCCGGGTCGAGGGGTGGGTCGAGAACCACCTGGACACGGATTGCGCCGCACCGAACGGGTTCACGATGAAGAGGCTCGCCGTCGCGGGCGTCGCACCGGCCGGAATGACGCTCGAGGCGTGGCCGAGCTTCATCAGCGCGCCGGCCAACGCCTCCGGATCGCCCGAGATGCGAGCGCCTGTCTCGTCGGCCAGGTACTCGCGCGAGCGCGAGATGCCGAGCTGGATGAGCGTCGCGGCGAGCGGCGCGACCAGGGCCGCGAGGATCCCGCCGGCGGCGCTGCCCTCGGTCTCCTCGTCCCCGTTCCCGCCGAAGAGGCCGCCGAAGCTCAGGACGTGCGCGACGTAGGTGATGAGCGACGCCGCCGCGGCGGCGATGCTCGACACCAGGATGTCGCGATTCCTGATGTGCGCGAGCTCGTGCGCGATCACGCCCCGCAGCTCCCGCCGGTCCAGGATGCGGACGATGCCCTCCGTCACCGCGACCACGCCGCGCGCGGGGCTTCGTCCGGTCGCGAAGGCGTTCGGCTGCGCCTCCGGGATCACGAAGAGGCGCGGCTTCGGGATCCCCGCCTTCGCGGACAGCTCCTCGGCCATCGCATGCAGGTCCGGCGCCTCCGCCGGGCCGACCTCCCGCGCGTGGTGCATCCGGAGCACGATGCGGTCGGAGAGGAAGTACGCGCCGAGGTTCATCGCGAGCGCGAGCGCGCCGAACAGGTACAGGTAGCCGGGCGCGACGAGCGCGCCGAGGCCGATGATGATCGCTGACAGCGAGCCCAGCAGGGCGATGGTCTTCAGTTGGTTCTTCATGGCGAGCCTCCTTCCGTCTCCTTCCCGTCCGGTCGTGGTGCCGGCACGTCAGTCGAAGATGTCCCCGAGCGACTCGAACCAGCGCCGTTTCCTCCGCGGACCACGGCGGTCGTCGTCGTCGCCGTCGTCATCGTGGTAGCGGGCCCCGCGCGGCGGCGTGTCGTCCCGGCGGGGGGCGAGTTCGTCGAACTCGCGCGTCGCGCGGGCGACGAGCTTCTCGAGCTCCCCGCGGTCGAGCCATAGCCCCCGGCAAGCGGGGCACACGTCGACGACCACTCCGTCCCGCTCGCGCTCCGTGAGCGCGGCCTCCTCGCACCTCGGGCAGTTCATGACGTCCTCCCGGGCGCGCGGTCGCGCCGGGCGGCGCGCGCGCGCGCGATCCTGCGCCGCACCGCGCGCGCGGCG
>JAKLKT010000260.1 GCA_023150495.1 Planctomycetota bacterium | reverse complement strand
CGAGGAGGTCGCGGTCGACGGCACCGAGGCCGTGCAAGGCCGCCGCGAGCGCGTCGCCGCGGACGAGCCCGTCGGCGACGATCGGGAGGAGGTCGTCGCGCGAAAGGGCGTCGCCCGGCTGCGCGTACTGCTCGGAGATCTCGATCCGCCGCTCGTCGCAGCGGTCGAAGTCCTCGAGGTAGGGGGAGGGGGCGCGGGGGACCCCCTGCTCGTCGTACGCGGGGTAGGAGAGCACGAGCCGCTCCCGCGCGCGCGTGACGGCCACGTAGAAGAGGTAGCGCTCCTCGTCCTCCCGGCGGGCGCGGAGCGGCAGATGGAAGCCGCGCGCGTCCGCGAATGCCTCTCGCTCCTCGTCCCTCAGGAAGAGGTCCTGCCGCACCTGCCGCGGGAACGAGTCGGACGTGAGGCCCGCCACCAGCACGACCGGCTTCTCCCACTGGCGCGCGTCACTCGCGTCGACCGCGTAGACGCAGTCGTGGCGCCGGTCGCGGGGGGGCTTCTCGAGGAGCGGCAGCCGGCCGAGGACCTGCGCCGCCGCCTCGGCGAGCGGGAGCGACTCGACCGCCTCCGCCTCCTTCCCGAGCATCTCGAAGAACGCGGCGGCGCGCGAGAGGTCGCCGTCGCCGTCGGGCGTGAGCTCGAGCGCGTCCTTGAGGCCGAGCTGGCGCTTCATGAGCACGGCGAGCGGCCCCTTGCCGGCCGGGAGCCAGCCCTCGGGGACCTTGCGCTCCTCCCGCGGGTCCGCGAGGTCGCGCGCGAGCTCGTCCACGCGGTCGGCCTGCGGCCGCTCGAGGTAGTAGGGCGAGCGGAAGAGCGGCAGCGCCTCCCTCGGCTCGAGGCGCTCTCCCGCGATCGCCCGGAGCCAGAGCCCCGCCGCGCGGGCCGCGGGGGTGCCCTCGAACCCCTCGCGCGAGAAGAAGCGGAGCGGCACGGCGTGGCGGCGGAACGCGGCGCGGTAGAGGTCGTGGAGGCCGTCGAACGAGCGGCGGACGAGGAGGAACTCGTGGTACGGCCGCGCCGACCGCGCGACGAGGCGCGCGAGCCGGTCCGCCTCGTCCTCCTCGGAGGGGCAGACGAGGAGCTCGGCGCCCCCGAGCCCCCCCTCCTTCGTGAACAGGTCGCGCTCGATCGCGGCGAGGCCCCCCGACGCGCGGCGGTTGCCGGCGAGCGCCTCCTCGGCGTAGCCCCGGAACGTGCCGAGCGTGCGCGCCGCGGTCCGGAAGATCGGGTGCGCGCGGTCGAGAGGGTCGATCGGCAGCGTGACGACGGTCTCCCTCGCGGCCGCCGCGAGGAGCTCGACGATCTGCCGCTGGACGGCCGTGAAGTCGTGGAACCCGTCGACGAGCAGCAGATCGAGGGCGGGGGCGCGCTCGCGCAGCCGGTCGCGGCACGCGAGGAGCAGGTCCTCGTGGTCGAAGGCGGGCGGGAGGAGCTCCCGGTACCGCGCGAAGGCATCGAAGAGGCGCCGGCCGCGCGAGCCGTCGGCGAAGTGCGCGCGCGCGCGGCCGAGGGGATCCTCGCCCTGCTCCTTGATCTCCTTGACCGCGGAGAGGAACTCCGCGCGGAGCCCCGGCTGGAGGGCGGCCTCGGGGAACGCCGTCTCGAGCGCGCGGCCGGCGAGGCGGTCCTTCGCGGCGGGGCGGACGAGGTCGCGCAGGCGGAGGCGCGTCACGTCCTCCGCGAGCGTCTCGAAGGTCTCGACGGCGCGGTCGCCGAGGCCCTGCGCGCGGTCGAGGAGGAGGTAGCGGAGGTGCTCCGCCTGCGAGTAGGTCGGGACGAGGAGGAGCGCCTTTCTCCCCGCCTCGAGGGCCTCCGCGAGCCGCGCGAGGCAGTGGTGCGTCTTGCCGGTCCCGGCCCGGCCGAGCAGCAGTCGGCGCGCCATGAAAGCCTCGCAAGGATAGGCAATCCGGGCGACAGGGGCGTCCGAAAACCCGCCCTCCCGGCCGCGTTGCGGGTCTGCCGACATGGGGATATAGTGGCCCTCTCCCCTCCGCCGATGAAAGCTGCTCTCAACCGGTCGGTCGCCGTCCTCGGCACCGGCTCCTACCTCCCCGCCCGCGTCGTCTCGAACGGCGCGCTCAGGGATCTCATCTCGAACTACGACGAGGCGCACTCGGGCGACTTCTCGACGTGGGTGGACCGCGTCACGCACATCCACGAGCGGCGGTTCATCGAGAGCAACGACGAGCACGCCGGCTACATGGCGGCGGAGGCCTCGAAGCGCGCGCTCGAGATGGCGGGCGTGAAGCCCTCCGAGCTCGACCTGATCATCCACGCGTCGTTCACGCCGTCGGCCTGCGTGCCGGGCGACCACGTGCTCGTCGCGAAGGGGATCGGCGCGCACGCGACTCCGTCCTTCACGCTCACCGGGGCGTGCGCGGGATCGGTCTACGGGATGGCGCTCGCCTACGGGATGCTCGCGTCGGGCGCGATGAAGCGCGTCCTCGTCACGGGCTCCGAGACGATCTCCCCCACGCTCGACTTCGCCGACCCCCTGACCGCGATCCTCTTCGGCGACGGCGCGGGCGCGGTCGTGATGGGCCACGTCGGGAAGTCGGAGGGCGGCATGCTGCCCCCCTACCTCGGCCACGACTTCAACTGGGACAACATCACGATGGAGAACGCGAACCTGCCCTTCACGGGCAAGGTGTGCGTCCCGTCGCGGAACGGCAGCCCCGCGCAGATGGAGAAGCCGTTCCTGAAGATGGTATCGGGCCCGGCGGTGCTCCGGAGCGCCGTGAACGCGATGCGCAACAGCGTGCTGCGCGTGCTCGGGTACGACGGCGAGCCGGAGGGCGCGGAGTGGGACGAGCTCCGCGCGCGGATGCGGGTGATCCCGCACCAGGCGAACGGGCGGATCGTGGACGGCCTCGCGAAGAAGCTCGACCTGCCGGCGGAGAAGGTGACGAAGACGATCTACCGCGTGGGCAACATCAGCGCCGCGAGCAACATGATCGCGCTCGACTACGCGTACCGCCACGGGAACCTGCTCGTCGACCGCGAGCCGACGACGGAGAGGATCCTCAGGATCCACGAGCACAGGGATCCGATCCGGCGCGGCGAGCTCGTGGTGCTGCCGTCGATCGGCGCGGGCTACCTCTACGGCGCGGTCGCCTTCGTGCCGGCCTGACCGGGGGGGCTCCGGGGGCCGCCGCTCCCCGCGGGCGCCGACGAGGCGCCCACGGTCGAGGCGGGCGCGCTGAAGCTCGCGGTCCCCGTGCGGTGGCGGGAGCGCCGCCTCCGCGGGAAGACGAACCTCCGCTACACGCAGTTCGCGCTGCGCGAGAACCCGACGGACGCGGACGACGTCAGGTTCTTCGCCGAGGTCCCGGCGAACTGGACGAGGTTCTTCGGCCCCCCTCCGGCCGACTTCACGGTCTTCCACTTCGGCCGGCGCGGGAAGGGGAAGCCGGAGCGGCCGCGAGGCCGTCGTGGACCGCGCGGAGAAGGAGTTCCGGGAGGCCCTCGGGCTCGACGCGCGCACGGAGATCGCGCTCGACCGGACGCTTCGGCCGCTCCCGTCCGCCGTCCGCGTCCGCTTCGAGGTGTCCGGCAGGCCGTACGGCGCGAACGGCGTCCGGGTCCGGCTCGACGGGCGCGAGGCCGTCGCCTCGGACGGGGGCGCGACGTTCGAGAGCGTGGAGCCCGGCAGGCACCGCCTGCGCGTGGACCGCATCGAGGGATGGAAGGCGATGCCGGAGATCGAGGTCGACGTCCATGACGGAAGGACGTCCGAGGTGGTGGTCGACCTGCGGACCTGTCTCTGCTGATCCTCCCCCCCCGCCCCCCTCCTTCCGACGCGGGTCGCGTACGATTTCAGCCCTGTGGACACGGCACGGGCGAGGGACCTCCTCTTCGCGGACGTCGCGGTCGCGCTCGGGGCCGCCGAGCCGGCGCGGCTCGCGTCGGCGATCGAGGCGTTCTGGAAGGCCGACGGCGGCGCGGGGCTCGCGGACGCGCTCGTCCGCGAGGGCGTCCTCGACTCCATCGCGCGCGCCGCCGTCGAGCGGGAGGTCGCGCGGATCGTCGGCGAGTCGGGGGACGCCGCGGCGGCGGTCGCGCGGCGCGGCGGCGTGGACGGCACCCTCCACCAGAGCTTCTCGCCCGGGTCGGTCGAGGGCGTGCCCGCGCGCGCGCCGCTGCGCACGATCCCGCCCGGCCGGTACAAGGACTTCACGGTCGTCGGCAAGGGCGGCATGGGGCTCGTCTACCTCGCTCTCGACACCGAGATGAACCGTCGGGTGGCGTTCAAGATGGTGCGCCCGGACCCCGCCGCGCCGAAGGACGCCGCCGCCCCCGAGACCCCCCTGCATGCCACGCCGCCCTCGGGCGGGGAGGAGAGCTCGCGCGCCTACGAGGAGCTGACCGTCCGCTTCCTCCAGGAGGCGTGGGTCACGGGCGCGATGGAGCACCCGGGGATCGTGCCCGTCTACGAGCTCGGCCGCACCGAGGCCGGGATCCCCTACTACACGATGCGCTACGTGCGCGGGGAGCGGACGCTCGCGGCGGCGATCCGCGACGCGCAGCACCTCGACGCTCGCCTGACCCTCCTCGAGCCGTTCCTCAAGGTCTGCGACACGATCGCGTACGCGCACGCGAAAGGGATCGTCCACCGCGACCTGAAGCCCGAGAACATCGCGCTCGGCGAGTTCGGCGAGGCGGTCGTGCTCGACTGGGGCCTCGCGAAGACGCGCGGGCGGCCGGACGTCAGCGGCGGCGTGTGGCGTGCGCGCGTCGACGAGCTGCGCGCGGCGACGGACCTCCGGACCGTCGCGGGCGCGATGGGAACGGCGGGCTACATCTCGCCCGAGGCGTCGCTCGGCCGCACCGGGGAGGTGGACGAGCGGAGCGACGTCTACAGCCTCGGCGCGATCCTCTTCGAGATCCTGACCGGCCGGCTGCCGTTCCGGTTCAAGACCTTCCTCGAGTACGTGCAGCACGTGCTCGAGACCGATCCGCCGCATGCGCACGAGATCGACGAGGCGATCCCCGAGGAGCTCTCGCGCGCGTGCGCGAAGGCGCTCGCGCGGAAGCGCGAGGAGCGGTTCGCGTCGGCCGCCGAGGTCGCGCAGGCGCTCCGCCGCTGGCAGACCGAGGGGCGCGTCGAGCAGCAGGCATCCGAGCTCCTCGACCACGCGCGCGCGGAGGTCGAGTCGGCGCGGCGCGG
>JAKLKT010000259.1 GCA_023150495.1 Planctomycetota bacterium | reverse complement strand
GCGGCGCGCGCCGCCGTCGAGGAGGCGGCCTCGGCGCTCGGCGGGCTCGATGTCGTCGTCCCCTGCGCCGTCGGTCCGCTCGTGCAGCGCCGCTTCACCGATCTCTCGTGGGCCGACTTCCAGTCGCACCTCGAGTACCAGCTTCGCGCGGTGGCAGGGGTCGCACGCGCGGCGCACGCCCATCTCAAGGCGCGCGGGGGCGGCGCGATCGTGACGCTCCTCTCCCAGGTCGTGCACGGGCCGCCGCCGCCGCTCCTCGCGGACTACGTCGCGGCGAAGCACGCGCTGCTCGGACTCACGAAGGCGCTCGCCGTCGAGTGGGCGCCGGACAGGATCCGCGTGAACGCGGTCTCCCCAGGCCTCGTGCAGACGGAGCTGACGCAGCACTACGGGGAGAGGGTGTTCAAGTCGGAGGCCGCGCGGACACCGCTGCGGCGCCTCGCGACGGCGAAGGATGTCGCGGACGCGGTCGCCTACCTCTCCGGTGACGAGGCCGCGTTCCTCACGGGGGTGACCCTGCCGCTCACGGGCGGACAGGTGATGGAGTAGACGCTGAATGGACATCTCGGAACAGGTGCGCTCGGCGGCGCGCATCCTCGGGGACCGCATCCGCAACGGCTCGGTCCGCGAGAAGTACTGGTCGACCCGGAAGTCGGCGGCACGGTGGGGCATGCTCCTGCGCCGCGAGAACCGGGACTTCGCGCGCCTCGTCGCCGCCGACCACCTCCGCTACCACACGCGCACGGTGAAGCCGGTCGCCGGGGAGACCCAAGAGCGCATGCGCGCCGCGGTGGACTGGCTGCTGCGCGCGCAGGACGCGACGCCCGACCGCGGGATCTCGCTCGGGTGCTTCCCCTGCGAGCCCTCCGGCGGGACGGCGTGGCGGGGCTCGTACCCGGAGACGACGGGCTACATCATCGTGTCGCTGCTCGAGTACGCCGCGCGCTACGGCGTGCCGGAGGTGCGCCGGCGCGCGATCGAGGCCGCCCTCTGGGAGACCGAGGTCCAGATGCCGTCGGGCGCGGTGCAGGGCGGGCCGGTCTGCCCCCCCGAGTCGCAGGTCGCGGCGGTCTTCAACACGGGCATGGTGCTGCAGGGCTACGTGGCCGCGTACCGCGAGAGCGGCGATCCGCGCATCCTCGCGGCGGGCCGGAGGGCCGCCGACTTCCTCGTCGGCGACCTCGGCGAGGACGGCCACTTCCGGTCGCACGGCAGGTTCGTGCGGGAGGCAAGGGTCAAGACGTACAACTGCCTCTGCGCATGGGCGCTCCATCTCTTCTCGGAGGTCACCGGCGAGCGCCGCTACCGCGACGCGGCGATCCGCTCGATCGAGGCGGCCGTCGGCCGGCAGCAGCCCAACGGCTGGTTCGCGGACAACTGCCTCGACCGGCCGGAGGCCCCGCTCCTCCACACGATCGGGTACACGCTGCAGGGGATCCTCGAGGTCGGGATCCTCGCCGGCGAGGCGCGGTACGTCGAAGCGGTCCGGCGCGGCACGGACCCGGTCCTCGCGCGGATGCGGCCGAACGGCCACGTCCCCGGCCGGTTCTACCGCGACTGGGTGCCGGCGGCGCGCTGGTCGTGCCTCACGGGCAACGCCCAGCTCGCGGTCGTTTGCTTCCGCCTCTTCGAGATCACGGGCGAGACCCGGTACCGCGACGCCGCGACGGCCCTCATGAACTACCTGAAGGCGCTCCAGCGGCTGGACCGCGAGAGCACGATGCTCAACGGCGCGATCGCCGGGTCCTTCCCGATCCTCGGCGGCTACATGACGGGCGGCTATCCCAACTGGGCCACCAAGTACTTCCTCGACGGCCTGATGTTGCAGGACCGCCTCGGGGGCGAGGCGAGATGAGCGCCTGGGTCGTACGCGCGAAGGGCGCGATCAAGGGCCTGCGGAAGCGCGCGCGCGCCGCGTACGCGCGGCGGTTCCACGCGTTCGACGACGCGGACTTCCGCGCGCTGCTGCAGGAACTCGGCGTGGAGCCCGGCGACATCCTGCTCGTGCACAGCTCGCTCGGCAAGTTCGAGGGGTTCGAGGGGAAGCCGACCGATGTCATCACCGCCCTCGAGGATGCGGTCGGCTTCGAGGGCGCGCTGCTCATGCCGACGCTCCCGTTCTCGGGCACGGCCGTCGAGTGGGCGCGGAAGGCCCAGGTCTTCGACGCGGCCCGCACCCCCTCCCGCATGGGCCTCCTGACCGAGCTGTTCCGGCGCATGCCGGGCGTCGCACGTAGCGTCCATCCGACGCACCCCGTCGCCGGGTGGGGTCGCAAGGCCGCCGCGCTGCTCGCCGACCACCATCTCGCCCGGACGCCTTGCGGCGATGGGACGCCGTTCGGCCGCCTCGACGGCGCCGACGGGAAGATGCTCTTCCTCGGGACCGGCATCGGCGTCATGACGTACTTCCACGCGATCGAGGAGCGGCTCGAGCCCTCGATGCCCTTCTCGCCGTTCACGGCCGAGACGTTCACGCTCCCGTGCCGGTCGGCGGACGGCGCCGCGCTCACGGCGACCACCCGCCTCTGCGAGCCCTCGGTGTCGCGCCGGCGCGACCTCGAGCGGCTGGAGCCGGTGCTCAGGGCCCGCGGGGCCTGGAGCGAGGGCCGCCTCGGCGGCCTCCATGCGATCCTCCTCCGCGCGGCGGATGTGCGGGACGCCGTCCTCGAGATGGCAACGAAAGGGGAGTACTGCTATGCAGGCTGACGAGCGCACGCTGCGCGCGGAGATTCTCGCGGCCCTCGACGCGGGCGACCTCCCGCGGGCGCTCCTCCGGAGCGACACGCTCCGGGCCGCCGCGCCGGCGTCGCACGCGCGCTTCCTGCGGCGCGAGCTGGCGAGGCCGGAGCGCGCCTCCCTTCCCCTCCGACCCCTTCGCGTCGCCCTCCTGTCGTCGTTCTCGACGGAGTTCCTGCACGACCCGCTCTGCGCGGCCGCCTTCCACGACGGCCTCCGCCTCGAGATCCACCAGGCGGGCTTCGCCACCTACCGCCAGGAGATCCTCGACCCGGCGAGCGGCCTCTACGCGTCCCGGCCGGACGTCGTCGTCCTCGCGGTCGAGGGGCGGAGCTGGCTCCCCGCCCTCTACTCGGGCTTCCTCGCGTCGGAGGCCGCGCCGGCGATCGACGCCGCCGCGGCGGAGCTCCGCACGCTGCTCGAGACCCTGCGATCGCGCTCCGACGCGACCGTGCTCGTCTTCAACGCCGCGCCGCCCGTGTGGGCGGAGCTCGGCGTGCTCGATGCGACCGTCGAGCGCGGGCAGCGGGCGGCGACGGCCGCGTGGAACGACCGCCTCCGCGACGCGTGCCGCGCGGTGAAGGGGGCGTACGTCGTCGACTACGCCGCGCTCGTCGCCCGGCACGGCTGGCGCAACTGGTACGACGACCGCATGGCGCTCTACGCCGCGGCGCCCGTCGCCGCGCCGATGCTGCCCGCGCTCGCCGACGAGCTCGCGAAGTTCCTCCGCGCGCTCGCGGGGCGGGCGCGCAAGTGCCTCGTCGTCGACCTCGACAACACGCTCTGGGGCGGCGTCCTGGGCGAGGACGGCGTGAGCGGCATCCGCCTCGGACCGCAGTATCCCGGGAACGCCTACGTCGCTCTCCAGGAGGCGATCCTCGCGCTCCGGCGCCGCGGCGTGATCCTCGCGATCGCGAGCAAGAACAACCCCGCGGACGTGGACGAGGTCTTCGCGCGCCACGCCGCGATGGTCCTCAAGCGCGAGCACTTCGCCGCCGCGGAGATCCACTGGAACCCGAAGGGCGGGTCGATCGCCGCGATCGCGAAGCGCCTGAACATCGGCCTCGAGCACATCGCCTTCCTCGACGACAACCCGGTCGAGTGCGAGCACGTCCGCTCGACCTTCCCGATGGTCGCGGTGATCCAGGTGCCGGAGCGGCCCGAGGAGGCCGTCCGCGCGCTCCTGGAGCGGGGGCTCTTCGACACGCTCAGCTTCTCGGACGAGGACCGCCGGCGCGGCGCGCTCTACGAGCAGCGCGACGCGGCCGAGGCGCTCCGCGTGTCGAGCGCGTCGGTCGAGGAGTTCTACGGAAGCCTCGACATGGAGGTCCTCTTCGCGCCCGTGCAGGCGGACAACCTCGAGCGCTCCGCGCAGCTCACGCAGAAGACGAACCAGTTCAACGCGACGACGCTCCGCTACACGGAGGCGCAGGTCGCGGAGCGCGCCGCGGACCCGTCGTGGGCATGCGCGACCGTGCGGGTGAAGGACCGCTTCGGCGACAACGGGATCGTGGGCCTCTCGATGGCGCGCGCGGAGGGCGAGGATCTCGTCATCGACACGTTCCTGCTGAGCTGCCGCGTGATCGGGCGCACGATCGAGACGGCGATGCTCGCCCGCCTGTGCGAGGACGCGCGGCGACTCGGGGCGAGGGGGCTCCGGGGGCGGATCGTCCCGACCGCGAAGAACGCGCCCGCCCGCGACCTCTACGAGAGGCACGGCTTCGCGCGGGCCGCCGAAGGGGCGGACGAGTGGCGCCTCGACCTCGCGAAGGGCTCGATCGCGTATCCGCCCTGGCTCCGGATCGCCGCCGAGGTGACCGTCTAGGAGGCTCGACCATGGAAGAACGCATCCGCGACATCCTCTCGAACGTCCTCGGCCTCGAGTCGGCGGTGATCGACGAGGGGACGGGCATGGACAACGTCGAGTCCTGGGACTCGCTCAACCACATCAACGTCTGCCTCGGCATCGAGCAGGAGTTCGGGATCTCCTTCGAGGTGTCCGAGATGGAGGGGATGCGCACCTTCGGCGACATCGTCGCGACGGTGCAGGCGAAGGTGTGACGCCACCGGGGCCACGGCAGGCAAGCCCGCCGCGTCCGGGGCTCCGGCCCGCTACACGCGGACGGACCGGTGCGGGATCCCCGCGAACTGCGAAGGCGACACCGCGCTCACGACCACGTGGATCCCCGCCTCCACCGCGGCGACGAGCGGCGCGACGTCCTCGTCCTCCGGCCAGCGGGCCACGCAGAGCACGTCGGGATCCATCGCGACGGCCATGTCGAGCGCGGGCACGCACGCCGCGACCTCGGGCACGGGCAGATCCACCGACACGCACTTGACGCGCGCCGGGTCGAACGCGCCGAGCGTGGCGCGCAGCGGGGCGTCCGTGTCCGCGTGGCGCCCGCCGTGGACCACGAGGAGCCCCGGCCGCCCCTC
>JAKLKT010000258.1 GCA_023150495.1 Planctomycetota bacterium | reverse complement strand
GTGCGCGGGGCCGCCGCCGTCGCGGCGGAGCGGGACCCCGGCGCCGGGCTCCCGTGGATCCGCGTGGAGGACGCCCGTGCGTCCGCGGGCAGGCTCGCGGACCTCGTCTACGGCGACCCCTCGCGCGAGCTCCAGCTCGTCGGCGTCACGGGGACGAACGGCAAGACGACGACGGCGCACCTGATCGCGCAGCTGGTGCCAGGGCAGGCCGGGTTCATCGGGACGACCGGCGTGCGCTACCCGGGCAGGGAGCTCCCTTCGGCGAACACGACCCCCTCGGCCACCGAGATGCGCCGGCTCCTCCGCGCCATGGTCGATGCCGGGTGCGTCGCGTGCGCCACCGAGGTCTCCTCCCACGCTCTCGTCCAGAGGCGGGTCGACGGCCTCCGCTTCCGGGCGGCCGTCTACACGAACCTCACGGGCGACCACCTCGACTACCACGGCACGATGGAGGAGTACGCGGCGGCGAAGCAGCGCCTCTTCGACCTCCTCGAGCCGGACGCGACCGCGGTGCTGAACGGCCGCGACCCGGCCTGCCGGAGGGTCCGCACGTCCGGGCGGGTCGTCCGCTTCGCGCCCACCGGCGTCGTCGTCGAGCCGAAGCGGACCCGGTTCCGCTGGCGGGGCCGGGACGTCTGGACGCCGCTCATCGGGCGGCACAACGCGGAGAACGCGGTCGCGGCGCTCGAGGCCGCGTGCGCGATCGGCGTCGAGCCCGCCGAGGCCCTCGAGTCGCTCAAGGGAGTGCTCCCCGCGCGCGGTCGCCTCGAGGCGGTCCAGCAGGAGCCTTTCCTCGTCCTCGTCGACTACGCGCACACCGACGACGCGCTCGCGAAGGCGCTCCGGACCGTGCGCGAGGTGACCCGGGGAGCGGTCCACCTCGTCTTCGGCTGCGGCGGCGACCGCGACCGGACGAAGCGGCCGCGGATGGGCGCGGTCGCGGCCAAGGGCGCGGACCACGTCGTGATCACGAACGACAACCCCCGCTCCGAGGATCCGGGGCGGATCGCGCAGGAGATCCTCGACGGTCTCCGCAAGAGCGCGCACGTGAGCGTGCAGCTCGACCGGCGCGCCGCCATCCGCGAGGCGATCGCGGCGGCCGGGCCGGGGGACGCGGTGCTCATCGCCGGGAAGGGGCACGAGACGGGGCAGATCGTGGGCTCCGAGGTGTACCCCTTCGACGACGTCCTCGTGGCGCGCGAGGAGCTGGCGGTCCTCCGCGCGCTCCACCATGGGTAGCAGGAAGCCCTAAACCGTGGATAGGAATTGACATAGGACCACCAGATCTAGTATCTGGTTGGGGAGGCGGCGTGATGGAGCAGGTATCCGTCCACCAGGTCGCCACGTGGACAGGCGGGCAGTACGAGGGGCCGGAGCTGCCGGTCCGGGGCGTCTCGATCGACTCCCGGAAGGCGGGTCCCGGGCATCTCTTCGTCGCGCTCCGCGGGACCCGCGTGGACGGCCATGACTTCCTGGGCGAGGCCTTCGCGTCGGGCGCCACGGCGGCGCTCGTCGACCGGGCCGAGGTCGCGCGTTCCCACCGCGCCATGGGGCGGGCCGTCGTGCTCGTCCCCGACGCGCGGAGGGGGCTCGGGGCCCTCGCGTCGGGCTACCGGAGGAGCCTCGACCTCACCGTCGTCGGCATCACGGGGAGCTGCGGCAAGACGACGACCAAGGAGATGCTCGCGCTCCTGCTCGGGAGCCGGGCGGTCGCGTCGCCCCACTCCTTCAACAACGACCTCGGCGTCCCGCTGACGCTCCTCTCCGCCGGCAGGAACCACCGGTTCTGCATCTGCGAGATGGGGACGAACGGCCCGGGCGAGATCGCGGCGCTCGCGCGCATCGCGCGCCCGGAGATCGGCATCGTCCTCAACGTCGGGACCTCGCACCTCGAGCGGCTCGGGGACGTGGACGGCGTGGCCCGCGAGAAGGGGGCGCTCGTGGCGGCGCTGCCCTCCGACGGGTGCGCCGTGATCAACTGGGACGACGAGCGGACGCGGGCGATGATCGGCACCGCCCCGTGCCCCGTCCTGTCGTTCGGCACGTGGCCGAACGCCGACGTGTTCGCGGACGACATCCGCGCCTCCGGGTACTCGCTCGCGTTCCGCTTCCTGCACCGGAAGCGGGTGACGATGCGCCTCATCGGCGTCCACAACGTGCACAACGCCCTCGCCGCGGCGACCGCGGCGCTCCGGCTCGGGGAGCACCCGTGGGACATCTGCGAGCGGCTGAAGCAGTACCGGCCCGCGCCGGGCCGGATGGCGATCGAGGAGATCGGCCGCATCCGCCTCATCAACGACGCCTACAACGCGAACCCGCGCTCGATGGCCGCGGCGCTCTCCGAGATGAGCTACCGCGGCGCCGGCCGCCGGATCGCGGTCCTCGGCGACATGCTCGAGCTCGGCGAGGAGGCGCGGACGCTCCACGCCGACATCGGGCGGCGCGCCGCGCGCGCGCGGATCGACATCCTCTGGGCGATCGGCCCCTTGGCCGAGACGATCGCGCGCGCGGCGCGCGACGCGGGCCTTCGCAACGTCCACTGGTCGCCGTCCGTCGCGGAGGCCGTCGAGAAGCCGCCCATCCGCGTGAAGTCGCGCGACGTCGTCCTCTTCAAGGCATCCCGGGGGATGGCGCTCGAGCGCGTCTACGACGCGGTCAAGGGCGGGATCGAGCAGCGGCGCCGGCCCGCGCTGGAGCGCACCCGCGGCTGACCCATGCTCCACTGGGTCTTCGTCCCGCTCGCCTCGTGGTTCCAGGGGTTCAACCTCTTCCGCTACATCACGTTCCGCGCCGCCTTCGCCGCGATCCTCGCGTTCCTCGTCGTCGTCGTGTGCGGCCCGGGCATCCTCGGCTGGCTCCGCCAGCGGCGGTTGCAGGGGTGCACGGACCACGACTCGGCGGCGCTCGGGACCATGCGGGCGGGGAAGCAGACGGTGCCGACGATGGGGGGGCTCGTCCTCCTGCTCGCCGTCGCGTGCTCGACCCTCCTGCTCGGCCGGCTCGACAACGTCTACATCGTCACCACGCTCTTCGCGTTCCTCGCGTTCGGGGCGCTCGGCGCGGTCGACGACTGGAAGAAGATCGTCCGCGACGGCCGCAAGGGCCTCACCGAGCGGAAGAAGCTCCTCGGCCAGGTCGCGATCGCCTCGGCCGCGCTCCTCGTCCTCTATGTCCATGCCGGCGGCCCGCTCGTGCGGGGGCCGGAGGTGGAGCCGAGCCCGTACGTTCCGCGCGCCTCCGTGGCGTCGCTCGAGGGGGGCTCCGGGGGGAGGATCGGGCCCACGGACGTCTCGAACCCCGCGGCGGACCACCGCACGGACCTCCAGGTGCCGTTCGCGAAGCACTTCTGCGTCGACCTCGGCCTCCTCTTCCTCGTGTTCGGGGCGCTCGTCATCGTCGGCTCGAGCAACGCCGTCAACCTGACCGACGGGCTCGACGGCCTCGCCGCCGGGTGCGTCGCCGCGGCGGGAATCACGTTCGCCGTGATCGCGTATCTGGTCGGGCGCGCGGATACGGCCGACTACCTCTATGTGTTCCACATCCCCGGCGCCGGCGAGCTGACCGTGTTCCTCGGCGCGCTCGTGGGCGCCTGCCTCGGCTTCCTCTGGTTCAACGCCTTCCCCGCGACGGTCTTCATGGGCGACACGGGGTCCCTCGCGCTCGGCGGCGCGCTCGGCCTCGTCGCGGTCGCGACCCGCCACGAGCTCACGCTGCTCGTCGCCGGCGGCGTGTTCGTCGTCGAGGCCGTCTCGGTGATCCTCCAGCGCCGCTACTTCAGGATGACCGGCGGCAGCCGCCTCTTCCTCTGCGCGCCGCTCCATCACCACTACCAGTTCCAGGGCCACCACGAGGTGAAGGTCACGGTGCGGTTCTGGATCGTCTCGATCCTGCTCGCGTTCCTCGCCCTCACGCTGCTGAAGCTCCGATGAAGGCCGCCCTCGACATCTTCCGGCCCCGCGCCCCCGAGGCGGACGCGCTCGGGGCGTTCGTCGCGGCGCTCGTCCTCACGGGCCTCGGCCTCCTCTGCGTCTACTCGTTCGGGGGGGACCAGGTCGTGCGCCAGGCGCTCTGGGCGGCGCTCGCCGTCGCCGTGTCGATCGCCGTGTCGAGGATCCCGCTCGGGACGCTGCGCCGCGCGGCCGTTCCCGCGCTCGCCGTGGCCGCGGCGCTGCTCGCGCTCGCGCTGCTCGTCGCCCCGACGATCGCGGGCACGAAGCGCTGGCTCGTGGTCCCCTCCGTCGGCGTCTTCCAGCCCTCCGAGATCGCGAAGATCGCGGTCGTCCTCTTCCTCGCGTCGCGGCTCGCGGACGCGAAGCCGGGGGAGCCGCTCCTCCCGCGCGTCTGGCACGTCGTGCCCGTGTGCGTGCTCGTGCTCATGGCGCCCGACCTCGGCACGACGGTCTTCCTCGCCGCGGTCATCACCGCGCTCCTCCTCGTCGCGGGCGCCCGCGTCGGGAGGCTCCTCGTCGTCTCCGTCGCCGCGGCCGTCCTCCTGCTCATCGTCGCGTCCCAGGTGCCCTACATGCGGAAGCGGCTCGACTTCTTCGAGGGCGAGCTCAACTACCAGCAGGTCCAGGCGCTCATCGCCTTCGGAAGCGGCGGCCTCATGGGGAACGGGCTCGGCGCGGGCCGCCAGAAGCTCGACTACCTCCCGGCGGGCCACACCGACTTCGTCCTGCCGAACCTCGGCGAGGAGCTCGGGTTCCTGGGGGTCGCGCTCGTCGGCCTCCTCTTCGGCCTCCTCTGCGTCTACGGCGTGCGCGTCGCGATCGCCGCCGCGAGGAGGCGCGAGATGTTCGGCTTCTACGTCGCCTCGGGCGCGACGTTCCTCGTCGTCTTCCAGGCGGTCGTCAACATGGCCGTCGCGACCGCCGCGGCTCCGACGAAGGGGATCTCGCTCCCCTTCCTGTCCCAGGGCGGCAGCAACCTTCTCGCGGCGCTCGTCGCCACGGGCCTCGTCGTGAACGTCGGCCGCTCGCTGGAGGCGCGCCGGTGACCCGGCCCCCGCACCCCCCCGTCATCCTCATGGAGGAACACCGTTGATCGCACCGCTCAAGCGCCCCGTGGTCGTCTTCGCCGGCGGAGGGACGGGCGGGCATCTCTATCCCGGCCTCGCCGTCGCGCGCGCGCTCCACGGGCACGAGCCCGTCTTCCTGATCCCGCCCGACCGCGGCGACGCCGAGCGGATCGCGGGCGAGTTCC
>JAKLKT010000257.1 GCA_023150495.1 Planctomycetota bacterium | reverse complement strand
GGACCGGTTGTTTCGCCGAAACGAACCTGGCTCGCTTCGTCACTTCAACTGCAGCGCGGGCAGGTACCGGTAGAAGGTCTCGAGCGTCAGCACGCACATCGCGGTCGTGTAGACGCGGCCGCCGATCGAGTCGAGGTTGCCGCAGTCCCACGAGCCGTGCTCGCACTCGTCGCCCTTCTTCTGCATGTCGGGGATTCCGTCGGTCAGGAGCGGCTTCGACCACTGGCGCCAGAAGCGGCCGCCCATCTGGTACATCGCGAGCGAGGCGTAGTACCAGTAGTAGGCCGGGTACTCGGCGCCCGCCGTGTACTTGATCGTCTTCCCGTCGTACTCGGGGATCGACTTCAGGAGCCGGTTCGCCGCCCCGATGCAGTACGGGTGCGAGCGCTGGCGCCCCATGAAGATGCGGACGATGAGGCCGATCGCGGTCATCGGCGGGCGGGAGTTCTCGCGCGCGTTGTAGCCGGTGAAGTGCTCGAACTCCTGGCCGCGGCCCACCTCGAAGAAGTAGCGCGGGTCGGTGTTGTAGAACTCCTCGTCCTCCGTGACCGGCGACGAGAACATCTCGATGAGCGTGTTCGAGCCCTCGAGCCCCATCGGGTCGACCGGGACGCCGAACTTCTTCCCGGTCGCGATCGCCCACGCGTTCCAGCCGGTGACCGACGTGTCGCCGGGGAACTGGCCGCCGAGCCGGTAGCGCCAGCCCGCGTCGTCGTACTGGATCCGGATGATGTGCGCGACCGAGCGGCGCGCGCGCTCGAGGTACTCCGGGTCCTGCGTCGTGCCGTACGCCTCGGCGACCGCGATCGTCGCGATCGGGCGCGTGTAGCCGCCGATCAGGTCCTCCTGGCCGCCGAAGTCGCCGTCCGGCCACTGGCGCGCGGCGGTGTAGACCTGCGCGCGGAGGACCGTGTCCTTGTACGGCCCCTGGTCGGGGCGGTAGCCGGCGCCGTAGAAGGCGAGCAGCGAGATGCCGGTCATCCCGATGTCCCAGCCCCCGAGGCGCGCGCCGACCTGGCACTTCTTCTGGTAGTAGAGGCCGCAGCGGTCCGTGAACTTGTCGCCGCTCCAGCCGCCGTTGCCGTCCTGGTGCCGCGCGAGCCAGTCGAGGCCGCGCTCGACCGCCGCCTCGGTCTTCTTCGAGATGCCCATCTCGCCCTTGTTCTCGAGGAGCTGCTTCCTCCACGCGTCGCGGTCGAGGAACTGCGGCTTCCGCTCGAAGGCTCCGGGGGTCTGCTTCAGCCAGTCGCGCCAGACGCCCGGGTCCGGCACGAACCGGTGGCCGGTCATCGACTCGAGCGCGTCGCGCACGTGCCGGACGCTCTTCTTGTTGAAGTGCTTCCGCAGGAGCTCGACCGCGACCTCGAACCCCTCCTCGGCTCGGAAGAAGCCGAGCACCTGGCAGCCCGCCTCGAGGGCCGAGTCCTGCGTCGCCTCGAGCAGCTTCTTCTTGAAGTCCTCGCGGTCCCCCCGTCCCGCGCACTGCCAGAACGCGATCGCCGCCTGCTTCCGCATCGCGCTCTCCTTGCTGCGGTAGGCGATCGAGAGCAGGAAGGGCGCCGCCTCGGGGGTCGCGAGCAGCCCGAGGGCCTTCACGCAGTGGCGCGGGATGTTGCCCGGGTTCTGCTCGTAGCGCGCGAGGATCTTCGCGCCCTCCGCCGGCCCGCCGATGCGGCCGAGCGCGTCCACGGCGAGGTGCGACAGCACGGGCGATTTCGCCTGGAAGACGAGCGTGAGCAGCGCCTCGGCGGCGGCGGGGTTGTCCTTGCCGATCCGGCCGAGCGCGTCGGCCGCCGCGGCCGCGAGCTCCTCGTTCGAGGACTTCGCGAGCTTCACAAGCGGGTCGATGTGCGCCTGCGGGTCGAAAGCGCACTCGTTGATCGCCTTCGCCTTCGCCGTCGAGACGTTGCCCGCCATGCGCCCCTTGGTCGAGGCGATCGCGCGGCCGAGGAGGTCCGGGTCCTTGATCTGCCCGAGCGCCCACGCGGAGAAGAAGCAGAAGAAGCCGGCGTCGTCCTCGAGGCCGCGCACGAGCAGGTCGGCCGCCTCCTTCACCTTCGCGAGCCCGCAGCAGATGGCGGCGGGCACGCGCACGGCGGTCTCGTTGTCCTTCAGCGCCGTGACGAGATGGCCGTAGAGCGTCGGGTCGCCTTGCTTGACGATGCCGTAGAGGGCCTCGACCCGCACGTCGTCGTCCTTGCTCGCGGCGACCGCGGCGAGGCGCGACCCCGTCTTCCCGGTCCGGATCTCGCCGAGGAAGCGCACGGCGTTGACGAGCGGGAGGCCGCGCAGCTTGGACGGCTTGGCGTCGTAGGCCTTGAGCGCCGCTTCGGGGTCGAGCTTCGAGGCGAGCTCGCCCGCGGCGACCGCGAACGCCGGCGCCTTCGTGGCGATCGCCGCATCGAAGAGCGCCGGGACGACGGAGGGTTCCGCCGCCCGCGCGAGGACCTGGAGCGCCTCGAAGCGCGCCTCGACCGGCGTGGCCTCGGCGAGGATCGCGCTCTTGGCGGAGGAGATCGCGTCGGCGGAGGGCTTCGGGGGAGGGGCCGGCTCCTCCGCGCGGGCGCCGAAGAGCGCCGCAAGCAGGAGGAAGGGAAGGAGCCTTCGCGCGGCCATGCCCCGATTATCCCCCGGGGCGCGCATTTCCCTTCGCGGCTTCCTCCTCGATCTCCTTCGGCCAGTCGATCTTGCCGTCGAACCAGGAGAGGGCCTTGCCCACTTCCCTGTCCCAGCCGTGGAAGAACACCTCGGCGCCGGCACCGATCCGGACGACCGCCGGGTAGCGCGCCCCCTCGAGCGCCTTCCGCGCCTTCTCCGCCTGCTCGGCGAGACTCGCCATCTTGTCCTTCCTGTCGCGCGACGCCATGAGGCAGAACTTGGTCGTCTTCGGGGCCTTCGGCGGACCCGGCGGCTTCCAGACGAAGTTCACCGCGATCACGCCCTTGACGCCGCGGTCCTTCTCGAGAGCCCACTTGATGCCGAGCTCGGCGCCGTCGAGCAGCCCGATCACAGAGAAGCGCGTCTCGTCGACCGGGTACGTCTTCTTCACGTGGTCGAGGAGCCGGTCCAGCATGGCCTGCTCCTCCGCGTCGCCCTTCCACCAGAAGCCCTCGGCCCCGACGACCTCGCGGAACCCCTGCGCGCTCACGAGGAACGCCCCGTGCGCCTCGGCCGCGGGCATGAGGAAGCTCGCGAACTGGCGGGCGTTCTTCGTGCCGGCGTGGAGCGCGAGGATCAGGGGGAGCTTCTCGGCGCCCTTCGCGCTCGTGGCCCGGTAGGTCGCGTAGACGACCGGCGGGTCCTTCTTCCCGGCGGCGGGAAGCTCGTGGTCCACCACCACGCCCGCCTTGTCCTGCCCGAGGAGGAGGGGCGCGGGGAGGAGGAGGAGCGCGAGGAGGAGGCGCACGAACGAAGGATAGCAGCGGCGTTGCACGCGGCTTCCGACCTCGCGTATAAGATATCGGACTGCCCAATACGATGCATCCACTTAGCCGATAGAACACCTCTCCAAGGAGGAGAAGCCCGATGCGCCGCCTGAGCCTGATCCTTCCCCTGGCGCTCCTCGCCGCCCTGCCCGCAAGCGCCGGCGACGATCGCCCGAGCCGCACCTTCGTGTTCGTCTACGAGGCCGGCCTCAAGGCCGTGCCCGAGGGGAGCAAGCAGGTCCGCCTCTGGATCCCGGTGCCGATGGACAACTTCGACCAGAAGATCGGGGCCGTGAAGGTCGCGGTCACGGTCGACGGCAAGACCGCCGAGGCCGCGATCGGAGCGGACAACACGCTGACGGGCGCCCTTCCGCTCACCTGCGCCGTCTCCCCCATCGGCCACGGCTGGGGCCGCTCGCTCTGCGTCGAGAGCGCCGGCAAGCCCTTCTCGGTCGCGTTGAGCGCGACCGTCACGCGCTACGAGACGAAGGGCGGCGGCACCGCGACGAAGGAGGAGCTCGCGTTGGCGTCCACCGCGGACAGGATGGTCCCGCTCGACGGCAAGGCGGCGGCCATGGCGAGCGAGGTTCCCGACGCCAAGGATCCCCACGCGACCGCACGCGCGATCTACGACCACACGCTCGCGCGCATGAAGTACGGGAAGCCGGAGGGGGTGCCGTGGGGCCGCGGCGACGCGGACTGGGCGTGCGACAGCAAGATCGGCAACTGCACCGACTTCCACAGCTACATGATGGCGATCGCCCGGAAGAAGGGCATCCCGATGCGCTTCGAGATGGGCTTCAACGTGCCCGCCGGCCCGGAGGCCGAGGCGCCCGTCCCCGGCTACCACTGCTGGGCCTTCTACTGGGACGGCGCGAAGTGGGTCCCGGTCGACGCGTCCGACGCCTCGAAGGAGCCGGCCCGGGCCGACTACCTGTTCGGGACGCTCGACATGAACCGCGTGACGTTCACGGGCGGCCGCGACCTGGTGCTCTCCCCGGCGCCGGCCTCGGGCGCGTTGAATTTCTTCGTCTACCCGTACTGCGAGGTCGACGGCAAGGAGTGGAAGGACGTCACGAGGGCGTTCAAGCGGCTGCTTCCCGCCCCCGGGAACTAGCGGAGGGGCTCCGGGGAACCAGCCCCGGACGAGGCCACGAGGGGCCCGCGGCGAAGAGTCGCGGGCCCCTCGCGTTTCGATTGGAACGCCATTCGTGAGGGAGCGGGGACGCGCCGCCGGTGTCCTTGGAATTCACCACGGCGGGCAGACGGCAACGGGCCTCGGCCTCGGGTACGGCATGAACGACAATTCGGTCGCGACGATGGGTGTCGACATCAAGGGAGCGCATCGCCCCGGCTACGAGGCCGTCCTCACGCCGGGCGCCCTCGACTTCGTGGCGGCGCTCGCCCGCCGGTTCGGGAAGCGCCGGGACGAGCTGCTCGCGCGGCGCGCCGACCGCCAGGCGGCGATCGACGCGGGCGCGATGCCCGGCTTCCTCCCGGAGACCGCGGAGATCCGGAAGGCCGAGTGGACCGTGGCCCCCGCACCCCCTCGGCTTCTCGACCGGAGGGTCGAGATCACGGGCCCGGTCGAGGACTCGAACTCCCCCACCTGGGCCAACTGCGTGGAGGGCCAGGTCAACCTCCGCGACGCCGTCCGCGGCACGATCCGCCACGTGTCGCCCGAGGGCAAGCGCTACGCGCTCCAGGCGAAGACCGCGACGCTCGTCGTGCGGCCGCGCGGCTGGCACCTCGACGAGCGCCACGTGGAGGTCGACGGGCGCCCCGTCCCCGCGGCGCTCTTCGACTTCGGGCTCTACTTCTTCCACAACGTCGACGAGCTCCTCGCGAGGGGCCTCGGCCCCTGGTTCTACCTCCCGAAGCTCGAGAACCGCCTCGAGGCGCGGCTCTGGAACGATGTCTTCGTGTTCGCGCAGTCGGAGCTCGGGATCCCGAACGGCACGATCAAGGCGACGGTCCTGATCGAGCACGTGCTCGCGGCCTTCGAGATGGACGAGATCCTCTGGGAGCTCAAGGACCACGTCGTCGGGCTCAACTGCGGCCGCTGGGACTACATCTTCAGCTTCATCAAGACGTTCCGGAACCGGCGCGACGCGATGCTGCCCGACCGCTCGGCCGTCACCATGACGACCCACTTCCTGCGGTCGTACAGCCGCCTGCTCATCGACACGTGCCACCGCCGCGGCGCGCACGCCATGGGCGGCATGGCCGCGCAGATCCCGATCGCGGGCGACGGGGCCAGGAACGCGCTCGCGATGGAGAAGGTGCGGCTCGACAAGGAGCGCGAGGCGGGCGACGGCCACGACGGCACGTGGGTCGCGCACCCCGCGCTCGTGCCGGTCGCGCGCGCGATCTTCGACCGGCTGATGCCCGGCCCGAACCAGCTCGCGCGGCGCCTTCCGGAGCTCCGCGTGACCGCGGAGGACCTGCTGCGCGTGCCGGACGGCCGGATCACCGGCGAGGGCGTGCGGACGAACGTCGAGGTCGGGCTCCGGTACCTCGAGGCGTGGCTCCGCGGCAAGGGCTGCGTGCCGATCCGCCACCTGATGGAGGACGCGGCGACCGTCGAGATCTCGCGCGCCCAGCTCTGGCAGTGGGTGCGCCACGGCGCGAAGCTCTGCGACGGCCGGCGGATCGACCGCGCGTACGTGCGCGAGCGGATCCGCGAGGTGCTCGACGCCGCGAAGGCCGAGCCCGGAACGGACTACGCCCTTTCGCGCTTCGAACTCGCGGCGCGGATCTTCGAGGAGATCGCGCTCGCGCCGGACTTCCCCGACTTCCTCACGCTCCGCGCCTACGAGCACATCTGACTTCCAGGAGAACGCACCATGACGAAGAGCCTCGAGGCGCGCGCGCTGCGCGAGACATGGAAGAAGGACCCGCGGTGGCAGGGGATCTCCCGGCCGTACGGCCCGGAGGACGTCCTCCGCCTGCGCGGGTCGGTGACGATCCAGCACACGCTCGCGACGATGGGCGCGCACCGCCTCTGGAAGGCGATGCACGAGACGCCCTACGTGGCGGCGCTCGGCGCGCTCACCGGCAACCAGGCGCTCCAGCAGGTGAAGGCCGGGCTCCAGGCGATCTACCTCTCGGGCTGGCAGGTGGCGGCCGACGCGAACCTCGCGGGGCACATGTACCCCGACCAGAGCCTCTACCCGAGCAACAGCGTCCCGGCGGTCGTGAAGCGCATCAACCAGTGCCTCCAGCGCGCCGACCAGATCCACCACGCGGAGAGCGGCTCCACGATCAACTGGTTCGTGCCGATCGTCGCCGACGCGGAGGCCGGCTTCGGCGGCCCCCTCAACGCGTTCGAGCTGATGAAGGGCATGATCGAGGCCGGGGCGGCGGGCGTCCACTTCGAGGACCAGCTCGCGTCGGAGAAGAAGTGCGGGCACCTCGGCGGGAAGGTGCTCGTCCCGACCGCGCAGTTCCTCCGGACGCTCGTCGCCGCGCGCCTCGCGGCCGACGTGCTCGACGTGCCGACGATCCTCGTCGCGCGCACCGACGCCGACGCGGCCCGTCTGCTCACGAGCGACGCCGACGAGCGCGACCGCCTCTTCCTCACCGGCGAGCGCACCTCGGAGGGCTACTTCCGAGTGAAGGCGGGCATCGACCAGGCGATCGCGCGCGGGCTCTCCTACGCGCCCTACGCGGACCTCGTCTGGTGCGAGACCTCGCACCCCGACCTCGACGAGGCGAGGAAGTTCGCCGAGGCGATCCGCGCGAAGCACCCCGGGAAGCTCCTCGCGTACAACTGCTCGCCGTCGTTCAACTGGAAGCGCAATCTCGACGACGTCACGATCGCGAAGTTCCAGCGCGAGCTCGGCGCCATGGGCTACAAGTTCCAGTTCATCACCCTCGCGGGCTTCCACGCGCTCAACCACTCGATGTTCGAGCTCGCGCGGCAGTACCGCGCCGAGGGCATGCCCGCCTACGTCCGCCTCCAGGAGGCGGAGTTCGAGAGCGAGGCCATGGGCTACACGGCGACGAAGCACCAGCGCGAGGTCGGCACCGGGTACTTCGACGAGGTGCTGAAGGCCGTGACCGGCGGCGAGGCCGAGACGGCGGCGCTCTCCGGCTCGACCGAGGAGGAGCAGTTCCGCGCGGCCGAGGCCCGCGCGCTCCGGGCGAAGAAGGCCTCCTGAAAGGACCCCAAGCAGAGCCCCTCGACTCCAACCCATATCGTCCGAAGAGGGGCATTTTCTCTTCGACGCGGGCGGCAACCTCCCCTACGACGCCGCCCGCGTCTTCTTTTCCGCCTCGGGAACGCAGAACGTGGTTTCGCGGCGGCTCCTACTTCCGCAGATCCTGGACGAGCGCGACGATCGTCTTGCTGTCCGCCGGCGTGAAGCCGTTGAACCGCACGACGCCCTTCCGGTCGATCACGATCGTCCACGACGTGCCGGCCATGCCGAAGCGGTCCATGAGCAGGCTCTGCGCGGCGCCGTCGACGCGCGCGTCGAACCCGACAGGCGCCTTGATCCCGTACTTCGCGGCCTCCTTCGGCCCGCGCTCCGGCGTGTTCTCCTTCGCGCCCTCGAAGACCGTCTGGAGGTGGCAGAGCACGACGTCGCCCGCATCCTTGAGCTCGTCCTCCACCTGCTTCATGACGGGGAACCCGCGCCGCGCGCACTCCGGGCACCAGCTCTGGAACGCGTGGATCACGACGACCTTCCCCTTCGTCGTCTCGGGCGAGGGCTCCTTCCCCTCCTCCGCGTTGGCCCACGCGTAGCCGTGCCACGGCGGCGCCTCGAACTTCGTCTCGCCGCGCTTCCTCGGCTTCAGCGCCTCGCTCGACGCGCGGCCGGCGAGCCTCGCGCGCGCCTCGGACCCCGCCTCGCCGCGCCGCCACGCGACCCGCACCTCGTCGCCGGGCTTCTTCCCCGCGAGCGCACGGTCCACGTCGGCCGCGCGCCGGATCTCCTTGCCGTCGACCGAGAGCAGGCGGTCGCCCGCAACGAGCCCCGCGGCGGCGGCAGGCGAGCCGGCGATGACCTCGGCGACGACGACCGCCTTCTCGCGCTCCACGGCGATGACGCCCAGGTACGCGGGGTTCGCCTCCTGCGCCGCCGCGGGCAGCGCGCACAGCAGAAGGAGGAGCCGCCTCACCGCCACGCCTCCGCGATCTCCCTCGCGCTCCGCGCGACGTGCGTCGGCCCCTCGCGCCGGAGCTCCTCCTCGGTGTGCGCGCCGTAGGTGACGGCGCACGTGTCCACGCCCGCGGCGCGGCCCATGAGGAGATCGACGGTCGTGTCGCCGACCATCAGGGCGCGGCCGGGCGCGACGCCGAGCGTGCCGAGCGCCCGCTCGAGCATGAGGGGATGGGGCTTGGGGAAGGGGACGCACGCGGCGGAGAGCCGGACATCGAACATGGAGAGCAGCCCGTGCTCCTCGAGGATCGGGTCGAGGCTCTCCCGCGTCCGGTTCGTCGCGATCGCGAGGCCGACGCCGTCCGCGCGGAGGCCGTCGAGGACCTCGCGCATCCCGTCGAAGACGCGCGTGCGTCCGGGCGCGACCTCGTCGAACCGCACGCGGTAGTCCGCGGCGATCGCATCGATCTCCTCCGGTGCGGCGGGCCCGATCAGCCGCGCGAGCACCTCGTGGAGGCCCAAGCCGACGTTCCGGAGGATCTCCGCGTCGGGCGGCGGCGTCCGCCCGCGGGACATCAGCGCGTGCTTGAGCCCGAGGAGGATCGGCTCCCGCGTGTCGACGAGCGTCCCGTCGAAGTCGAAGACGGCCGCCCGGTAGCGCACCCTGATAGCCTAACCTCGATGTTCGGACGCTTCTTCGTCCCCGGACCGGTCGAGGTCCACCCGGACGTGCTCGCCGCGATGACGCGGCCGATGCTCCATCACCGGGGGAAGGAGGCGAGAGACCTCTACGCCCGCGTCGCGCCGACGCTCCGGGAGGTCTTCGGCACGGCGCGCCCCGTCCGGTTCCTCGCGTCCTCCGGCACCGGCGCGGTCGAGGCGGGGATCCGCGCGCTCCCCGCCGGCCGCGTGCTCGCGCTCGTGAACGGCGCCTTCGGCGAGCGGATGGCGCGGATCGCCGAGACCTGCCACCACGAGGTGGACCGGATCGAGGCGCCCCTCGGCAGGATCGTGGAGCCGGACGCGGTCGCGGCGAAGATCCGGGCCGGGACCTACGCGGGCGTCCTCGCGGTCCACAACGAGACGTCGACGGGCGCGCTCCAGCCGCTCCTCCCGCTCGCGCGCGCGGCGGGCGGCGTGCCGCTCGTCGTCGACAGCATCAGCGGCGCCGCCGGGGCGCCGATCGACCTCGACGCGGCGGGGATCGCGTACGCGTGCACGGGCTCGCAGAAGGCGCTCGCGCTGCCGCCGGGCCTCGGCTTCGCCGCGGCGTCGGAGAGGTTCCTCGCGCTCGCACGGCAGTCGTCGGAGCGAGGCTTCTACCTGGACCTCCTCGCCTACGAGCGCGACACGCCGCCCTTCACGCCGGCGATCCCGCTCCTCCACGCGCTCGACGCGCAGGTCGCGCGGATCGCGGCCGAGGGGCTCGAGGCGCGGTTCGCGCGCCACCGCGCGATGGCGGGGATGACGTGGGACTGGGCGGCGCGGAGGGGGCTCGGGATCACGGCAGCGGAGGGGTGCCGGTCGCCGACGGTCACCTGCTTCGAGCTCCCGCAGCCGCTCACCGGGCCGGAGTTCGTCGAGCGGGTGCGGGCGCGCGGGTACGTCGTCGGCGGCGGGTACGGGCCCTTGAAGGAGCGCTGCTTCCGGATCGGCCACATGGGAGACCAGACGGAGGCGACGGTCGA
>JAKLKT010000256.1 GCA_023150495.1 Planctomycetota bacterium | reverse complement strand
AGGCCCCGGTGATCGAGAAGCTCGATCTCGACACGATGACGCCCCCCGCGCGGCTGCGGATGGTGGCGGTCGTCGCCGAGGTCGCGGGCGCCGCGAAGGCGCGGGAGATGCTCGAGGGGCTCCGGGGCGCCGCCGTGCCGCAGGCGGACTTCGACGCCTTCTGGAGCATCTACGCGGAGCTCGCGCCGCCGCCCGCCGACGAGGGCTTCGTGCGGCGGAACGGCTGGTTCGCGCGGCTTGCCCTCTCGCGCGGACTTCCGGACTCGCACCCGCTCCGGCGGGAGGTCCTCGGGGCGGCGCGCCGGACGTTCGTCGGCTCGTCGATCGCCATCTTCGGCGGGCTCCTCGCGCTCGGCGCGGGGATCGCGCTCCTGCCGATCGGGATCTCGCGGCTCGCGCGGGGCCGGATCCGCTTCGCCTACGAGCCGCCGCCGAGGGCGCCCTCGGACCTGGCCTGGCTCCAGACGACCGTGCTCTTCCTCGCGCTCGTGATCGGGACCGCGTTCGTCGGGCCGTTCTCGATGTGGGCGCTCCTCCTCGTGCCGCTCCTGCCCCTCGCGCGCGGGCTCGGCGCCGCGGAGTGGCGCGCGGGCCTCGGCCTCTCGCGCGGCATGGGCATCGTGCAGGAGATCGGCGCGGGCTTCCTCGGCTACCTCGCGGGGATGCCGGTCTTCCTCCTCGGCGCCGTCCTCTCGGTGCTCGTCTCGCGGCTGCTCGGGGAGCCGCTCTCGCACCCCGCGATCGAGGAGATCGGCGGGGGCACGGCGGCGCGGATCCACCTGCTGCTCGCGGCGTGCGTGTGGGCGCCGCTCGCCGAGGAGGCGGTCTTCCGCGGCGCGCTGCTGCGCTACCTGCGGCCGCGGATGTCGCGGCTTCTCGCGGCGGCGTTCACGGGCCTCCTCTTCGCGCTCGTGCACCCGCAGGGGCTCGCGGGGATCCCCGCGCTGATGTCGATCGGCCTCTGGTTCGCGCTTCTCCGCGAGTGGCGCGGCACGATCGTCCCCTCGATCGCCGCCCACGCCGTCCACAACCTCGCCCTGGTCTCCCTGTCGATCCTCGTGCTCGCCTGACTCGGTACCACGTACCGCCAGGCGCCGACGGAAGTCGTTGCGGGCGAAGAGGTTACGGTGACGGGATGCGGACGTGGGGGTCCGCACCCGTCCCCCGGGGGGCAGCCCTCACGACACGACGGCGAAGAGGTTGTAGACGAAGTGCGCCGCGACCGGCGGGAAGAGGGATCCCGTCGCCGTCCGGAGCAGGAGCGTCGCCACGCTCAGGAGCGCGATCAGGAGGAAGCCCGGCGGGTAGTGGACGAGCTCCGTCGCGTGCAGAGCGGTGAACAGGATCGTGACGATGAGCATCGCGCCCACCGCCGGCATCCTCGCGCGGAGCCCCTCGTACATGACCCCGCGGAACACGAACTCCTCGATCGGCGGAGCGAGCACGAGCGCCACGAGCAGGAGCGCCCAGTACCCCGCCTCCGTGCTCGCGAGGCGGGTCAGGGGAGTGTCGAGCGCCGTCGGCGGCACGAGGCGCGTGACCGCGAAGAGCAGGAGGCCGAGGAGGGCCCCCGTCCCCGCGCCCAGGAGCAGCTGGCTCGCGCTGCCGTGCCGGAGCGCGAACCGCCCGCCGGCTCGCAGCGGACCGGTCAGCGCACGCGCCACGAGGAGGGCCGCGGCGCCGCCGAGCGCGAGGCTCAGGAGCACGATCGCCGGCATGCTGTCCTCGATGAGATCCGCGATCGGCCGGCCGCTCATCGCGCTCCGCACGCCCGAGACGATGCCGACGACGAACCCCGCGACGAACTGCGCGCCGAAGTAGGCGAGGAACACGAGGATCGCGCCGCCCGGGCCGAAGCGGCGCTCCGTGGGCGCGGGGAAGGCAGGGGGCTCCGGGGGCAGCGCTTCCGGCGCGGTTCCCGGGCCCTCCAAGAATCACCTCCGGCGGGCGGCGAGCGCGGCCGCGACGAGGCCCCGGAAGACCGGGTGCGGCTGCATCGGCTTGCTCTGGAACTCGGGGTGGAACTGCGTCGCGAGGAAGTAGGGGTGGTCCTTCAGCTCGATCATCTCGACGAGGTCGAGCGCGTCGTGGATGCCCGAGAACACGAGGCCGTGCTCCGCGAGCGCCCCGCGGTAGGCGTTGTTCACCTCGAAGCGGTGCCGGTGGCGCTCCTCGACGAGCGGCGCGCCGTAGAGCCGGCGCGCGAGCGTCCCGTCGAGCACGCGGCAGGGGTAGGAGCCGAGCCGCATCGTGCCGCCCTTCTCCTTCACGCCCTTCTGCGCCTCCATCAGGTCGATCACCGGCGTGCAGTCCCTCGTGAACTCCGTGCTGTGCGCGTTCCGGATGCCGCAGACGCTCCGCGCGTACTCGACGACCGCCGCCTGGAGCCCGAGGCAGAGCCCGAGGAAGGGCAGCTTCGTCGTGCGCGCCTGGCGGATCGCGAGGATCTTCCCCTCGAAGCCGCGCTCGCCGAAGCCGCCGGGCACCACGAGCCCGTGCGCGCCCTCGAGCCGCTGGGCGACGTTCTCCGCCGTCAGCTCCTCGGGGTTGATCTTCCGCAGCCTGACCTTCACGTTGTTCGCGAAGCCGCCGTGGGAGAGCGCCTCGTAGACCGACTTGTACGCGTCGTGGAGCACGATGTACTTCCCGACGACCGCGATCTCCACCTCGGCCGCGGGCGTCTTGATCCGCTCGACGAGGTCGTGCCACGGGCGCACATCGGGCTCGCGCGTCTCGAGGCCGAGGCGCTTGCAGATGAGCCCGTCGAGGCCCTGCTGGTGGAGCATCGTCGGCAGCTCGTAGATCGACCAGTCGACGTCCTTCTCCTCGATCACGCAGCCGCGCTCCACGTTGCAGAAGAGCGAGATCTTCTCCTTGAGGTCGCTGCCCATCGGCAGCTCGGTGCGGCAGAGGATGAAGTCGGGCTGGATGCCGATCTCCCGGAGCCGACCGACGCTGTGCTGCGTCGGCTTCGTCTTCATCTCGCCGCTCACCCGGAGGTGGGGGACGAGCGTCAGGTGGATGAACGTGACGTTCCCGCGCCCCTTCTCGAGCGCGAACTGGCGGATCGACTCGAGGAACGGGAGCCCCTCGATGTCGCCCACCGTCCCGCCGATCTCGGTGATGAGCACGTCGACGTCGTCCTCGGCGCTGCGGATCGCGCCCTTGATCTCGTCCGTGATGTGCGGGATCACCTGAACGGTGCGGCCGAGGTAGTCGCCCCGCCGCTCCTTCGTGATGACGGCGAAGTAGATCTGGCCCGTCGTGTAGTTCGAGGCGCGCGTGATCTGCGCGTGCGTGAACCGCTCGTAGTGGCCGAGGTCGAGGTCGGTCTCGGCTCCGTCGCGCGTGACGTAGACCTCCCCGTGCTGGTACGGGGACATCGTGCCGGGATCGACGTTGATGTACGGGTCGAGCTTCTGGATCCCGATCTTGAGCCCGCGCGCCTCGAGCAGCGCGCCGATCGCGGCGGAGGTGAGCCCCTTGCCGAGGCTCGAAACCACGCCGCCGGTCACGAAGATGTGCTTGCGCATTTCGAAAAGAGCCGTCCCGGAAAAAGGAGGAGTCTAAGAAACCCTCCTAGCTTCGCGGTCCGCCCGGACAAAGCCTAGCACGCCCGCGCGCGGGCGGGGTGCGGTGCGCCGCTAAGCCGTTCCGCGGTAACGCCTTACGAAGGCCGAATAATCCTCGGGAGTGTCGATTCCGCGCCCCGGATGGAGCGCTGTCGCCGCGCGGATCCGGACCCCGTGGTCGAGCGCGCGCATCTGCTCGAGTCGCCGCTCCTTCTCGCGCGCCGTCGGCGCGAGCCGCGTGAACCGCTCGAGGAAACCGGGCCGGTAGGCGTAGATGCCGACGTGCCGGAACGCGCCGGGCGTCGGCTCGCGGCGGAAGTCGGTCGCGAACCCGCCCTCCACGACCGCCTTCACCACCGAGGGGCTCGCCTGCTCCTCCTCCGTGAGCCCCTCGAAGACGAGCGTGCCCATCTCGTCCTCCGGCCGCATCGCGTCGATCAGGCGCGCGACATCCCCGGGGTCGATCTCGGGCTCGTCGCCCTGGAGGTTGACGACGAGCGACGCGGGGCGCTTCCGCGCGACCTCGGCCACGCGGTCGGAACCGGAGGGGTGCAGAGGGGAGGTGAGGAGCGCGGTCCCGCCGTAGCTCTCGACGGCGCGCACGATCTCCGGATCGTCCGCGGCGACGACGACCTCGTCGGCGTTGCGCACGAGCAGCGCGCGCTCGTGGACGTGCTGCACGAGGTACTTGCCCGTCTCGCGGAGGAGCATCTTCCGCGGGAGCCGCGTGGAGGCGAGCCGCGCCGGGATGACGAGCAGGACCCGCCGCGTCACCGCGCCGCCCTGTTCGCGTCGAACGCGTCCTTCGACGTCGTCGCCTGCATCTGCGGCGGGTAGGCGTTCCAGACGGCGAGAAACGTGCGGGAGCAGTAGCCGTACGACTTCGCGGCGTCGACCTGCTCCTTCGTCGGCGTCATCCCCGGCGGCGCCTTGATCCGCAGCAGCGCGAGGCGGCGGCCGTTCGCGTCGGTCACGGTGACCTCGCCCGACGCGCCGAGGCCCGGCGGGTTCGCGGGGCGCGGGCGCGCGTAGTCGTAGAAGTCGCCCTTGTCGAACTCCTTGAGCATCTCCGCCATCACGTCGTCGGGGACGTAGGCGACCGCGGGCTCCCCGGCGCGGAGCGGTCGGCTCCGGAGCGCGACCGGGTCGCGTCCCGACAGGTTCTCGATCACGAAGACGGTGTTCGGGCCCCGGTACTGGTTGTGAACGACGCGGATCACCTGGTCCGCGAGGAACGGCGCGGGCTTCTTCCGCGCGGGCGCGGAGCTGCCGCACGCGGCGGCGAGGAGGAGGAGGCAAGGAAGCGGGAATCGCATGCGGTGGCAGAATTGTGAGGCCGGAGCCGATGCAGGTAAAGGTACGGCCCGTTTCCCGGGACCGGCCGGCGTTCCCCGAACGCACAGGATGACCGGACCGTGACGCGTCGAACCGATAGGTTTCCCATGATCCGAGCCACGAGACGCCTCGTCGCCGCGACATTCCTCCTCGCGGCGCCCCTCTCCGCCGCCGAGGACCCGCTTCCGTCCGACATCGCCGCGGCCCACCCGCAGGCGAAGTGGAAGATCCGCAAGGCGGACCTCTACCGCTACCTCGCGCGGTTCGAGAGCACGGGGCCCTCGTCGCTCGCCGTCCTGCCGG
>JAKLKT010000255.1 GCA_023150495.1 Planctomycetota bacterium | reverse complement strand
ATCCGCAAACCGGCCGTGGCCGTACCCATATCCCCTTAAGGATCGGCGGGGGTACCGCGAATCGGCAGTCGGGCCGATTCACGATATTAGCGGTACGGAGCCTGGCTCCGTACCGCTAGTATCAGACCACGGCCTCGTCGGGCTCGTGCTGCGGCGCCGCGGCCATCTCCCGGAGCCGGTCCGAGTTCACGACGAGCCGCTTCGGCGTGTACTCCTCGGGCACCCAGCCGGAGCCCGCGACGATGCCGAGCGACGCCGTCGCGACGAGCACGAGGGCCTGCACGGCGAGCCCGGCGAGGAGCCCGCTCGAGAAGACCGACGCGAGCGCGAGGAGCCCGATCGTCAGCATGCCGAAGAAGAGGATCAGCAGGAGCGACGCGAGCGTGCCGCCGAGGACCGACGCGACGAATCGCTGCTGGCGCTCGGGCATCGGGTTCCCGGACGTCGCCGCGACCGTCACGAGGCAGCCGAACGCGCCGACGAGCAGGAGCCCGCCGAGCACGATCAGGAGCGTCGAGGAGAGGAGGTATCCGACGAGCAGGGCGGGGCCGGCGCTGCGCCACGCGATCGCGCCCCCGAGCGCCGCCCGCTCCGCGAGGCGCGGCTTCGGGGACGTCGACGCGACGACGGGCCGGAGCGGCGCGTACTGCGCGAAGCCGTTCAGGAGCTCGCACACGAGCGAGAAGTTCATGCGAAGGGGCGAGACCCCCTTCGCCTCCATCTCGCGCCGGTCCGCGAGCAGATTGGCCGTGAAATCGCGACGGATGTCGCCCGGCACCACGAGCGTGAACGCCTTCACCCAGCTCATCGCATACCTCCAAGGTGTAGAGTCTCACTCCGCCGGCGCAAGGCAAACACGGGACGTCCCGCTTCGAGACGGGAGAGGGTGGGGAGGGGGCGCGGGGGAGGGGAGCCGCGCGCCGCGGTCACCGCGGCAGGCGCATCGGGTCGATGTCGCGAAGGCGCGGGGCGGCGGCGTCCTTCGGCGAGAGCACCGGCTCCCGGATCGGCCAGTCGATCGCGAGATCCTCGTCGTCCCAGCGGATCGCCTGCTCGCTCGCCGGGTCGTAGGGTGCCGTGCACTTGTACGCAAACACCGCGCGGTCCGTCAGCGCGAGGAAGCCGTGCGCGAAGCCCTCCGGGATCCAGAGCTGCGCGCGGTTCGATGCGGAGAGGCGATGGCCCTCCCACTTGCCGAACGTCGGGGAGCCGCTTCTCACGTCCACGGCCACGTCGAACACGTCGCCGACGAGGACGTAGACGAGCTTCCCTTGCGCGTGCGGCCACTGGAAGTGGAGGCCCCGGAGCACGCCCTTCCGGCTCTCGCTCACGCTGTCCTGCGCGAACTGCGCCGGGATCCCGTGCGCCGCGTACCGCTCCGCCCGGAATGCCTCGAAGAAGGAGCCGCGCGCGTCCGGGAACACCTGCGGCGTGATCCGCAGCAAGCCGGGGAGCCCCGTCCTCTCGACCTTCAAGCCCCTTCCCCCGGCCCCCGGCCTTGTGTCATCGGATGACCCAAGGCCTCCCCATCCCCCTTCAGCAGCCCGAGCAGGTACTCGCCGTACGCGGTGCCCTTGAGCTCCTCCGCGAGACGCTTCAGGCGGACGCGGTCGATATACCCCTGCTCGTACGCGATCTCCTCGGGACAGGCGATCTTCTGGCCCTGCCGCTCCTCGACCGCCTGGATGAAGTTCGTCGCCTGCGCGAGCGACCCAGGCGTGCCCATGTCGAGCCACGCCGTGCCGCGGCCGAGCAGCTCGACCTTGAGCCGGCCGCGCTTCAGGTATGCGCCGTTCACGTCGGTGATCTCGAGCTCGCCCCGCGCGCTCGGCCGGAGCGACTTCGCGATCCCGACCACGTCCTCGTCGTAGAAATAGAGCCCCGTCACGGCGTAGTCCGATCGCGGCGCCTTCGGCTTCTCGACGATCGCGAGCGGGCGGCCCTCCGCGTCGAGCTCGACCACGCCGTACCGCTGCGGGTCCTTCACCTTGTACGCGAAGATCGTCGCGCCTCCGTCCGGGATGCCCTGCAGCCGGTCGCGGAACCCGTGGCCGAAGAAGATGTTGTCGCCGAGGATCAGCGCGACCGGGCTCCTGTCGACGAACGACTCGCCGACGAGGAACGCCTGCGCGATGCCACCCGGCTTCTCCTGCACGGCGTAGGAGAGCCGGAGGCCCCACTGCGAGCCGTCGGAGAGCAGCTCGCGGAAGAGCGGCTGGTCCCTCGGCGTCGTGATCACGAGGATCTCGCGGATCCCCGCGAGCATCAGCACCGACAGCGGGTAGTACACCATCGGCTTGTCGTAGACGGGGAGCAGCTGCTTGCTCACCGCCTTCGTGATCGGGTGGAGGCGGGTGCCGGAGCCGCCCGCGAGAACGATTCCCTTCCTGCTCATCGTGTGTGGGGGGGTGCGGGGGACCGCAGCCGGTCGCCGTAGTGGCGCTCGTAGTAGCCCATGTACTCGCCCGAGCGCACGCGGTCGAGCCAGTCGCCGTGGCCGTCGTACCAGCGGATCGTCTCGGCCATCGCCTCCTCGAAGCTCGCGCGGGGCTTCCATCCGAGCTCTCTCGCGGCCTTCCCGGGGTCGGGGCCGTAACGGCGGTCGTGGCCGGGC
Organism: Planctomycetota bacterium; assembly: GCA_023150495.1. Classification (GTDB taxonomy): domain Bacteria; phylum Planctomycetota; class PLA2; order PLA2; family PLA2; genus PLA2. The sequence goes on along the minus strand of JAKLKT010000255.1, from coordinate 2,609 downwards.
CGGTCCTTCACGTGGCGCAGGAGCGACTCGGGCTTCCCGAGCGCCTTCAGGATGAACTTCGCGACGTCGAGGTTCCGCCGGTGGCACGAGCCCGCGATGTTGTAGACCTCGCCCGGTCTCCCGCGCTCGAGGGCCGCGAGGATCCCCTCGCAGTGGTCCGCCACGTGGATCCAGTCGCGCTCGTAGAGGCCGTCGCCGTAGATCGGCAAGGGCTTCCCGTCCCGCGCGTTCGCGATGAGGAGCGGCACGAACTTCTCCGGGAACTGGTAGGGCCCGTAGTTGTTCGAGCCGCGCGTCACGATCACCGGGAGGCCGTGCGTCCGGTGCGCCGCGAGCGCGAGGTGGTCGCTCCCCGCCTTGCTCGCGGAGTAGGGGTTCGTCGGGTTCAACCTCGCGTCCTCCGCGGCGAAGACGCCGGGCGCGAGCGGCCCATACACCTCGTCCGTCGAGACGTGGAGGAACCGGAGGGCCCCGCGCTCGCGCGCGATGTCGAGGAGCACCTGCGTGCCGAGCACGTTCGTGCGGAGGAAGGGGAACCCGTCCTCGATCGAGCGGTCCACGTGGGTCTCGGCGGCGAAGTGGACGACGCTCACGGGCCCCTCCGCCGCGTCGAACGCCCGGCGCACGTCGTCGGGCTCCGCGACGTCGCCCTTCACGAAGACGTGGTCCGCGCCCGCGAGGTTCTCGAGGTTGCCCGCGTAGGTCAGCTTGTCGAGGACCACGACGCGCCGCCCCCCGGAGACGAGGCGCACGAAGTTCGAGCCGATGAACCCCGCGCCGCCGGTGACGAGAAGCGCCCCTGCCATGGGAGCATCATGCTACGAGGAACCGACGGAGGGCGTCGCGCCAGTGGGGGAGGCGCTTGCCGCGGATCGCCGCGAGCTTCCCGCAGTCGAGCGCGCTCATCGCCGGCCGCTTCGCCGGCCGCGGGTACTCGGCCGTCGCGCAAGGCACGACCTTCGGCCCCCCGGCCCCCCTCATTTCGAACGCCGCGAGCGCCAGCTCGTGCCAGGTGCACGAGCCCTCGCAGGCCGCGTGGTAGATCCCCGGGATCCCCCGCAGCAGCAGCTCCCAGAGGACCGGCGCGAGCTCGAGCGTGGACGTCGGGCAGCCGCGCTGGTCGTCCACGACCCGGATCTCCGGCTTCGTCGCCTGCTCGAGGATCGCGCCGACGAAGTGGCGGCCGCGGGGGCCGTAGAGCCAGGAGGAGCGCACGATGATCGCGTCCCTCGCCGCCTGCTCGGCCTCGAGCTTCGTCCGGCCGTAGATGTTCAGGGGGTGCGGGGGGTCGTCCTCGCGGTAGGGGCGCCTCGAGGTCCCGTCGAAGACGTAGTCCGTCGAGACGAGGAGCATCGGGATCCCGCGGAGCCGCGCGGCGGCCGCGACCGACTTCGTCGCCTCGACGTTGTCCGAGAAGGCGGCCTCCTCGGCGACCTCCGCGCGGTCGACCTGCGTGTACCCGGCGCAGTGGAGGACGCCCTTCGGCTTCAGGCGCTCGAAGAGGAGCTCCACGTGCTCCGGCTCGGCGAGGTCGCAGTCGGCGCGGGTGACGGGGAGCGGACGGACGCCCCCGGGTGCGGCACGCACGGCTTCGCTGCCGAGCATGCCGGCCGCACCCGTTACGAGGATTTCCTTCGCCACCAGGCCTCGAATACGTCCACGATCCTAGGCGCAGCGTGGCCGTCCCACAAATCCGGGACGCGCTTCTCCCGGGGGGGGGGCCCCGTTGAGGGCCGCCTTGGCCGCCTTGCGGATCCTCGCCGGATCGCAGCCGGCGAGCACGTTGGTGCCCTCCGTGAGCGTGACCGGGCGCTCCGTGTTCTCGCGGATCGTGACGCAGGGGATCTGGAGGAACGTCGTCTCCTCCTGGAGGCCGCCCGAGTCGGTGAGGGCGATCCGGCTCTGCGAGTAGAGGCGGAGGAAGTCGAGGTAGCCGAGCGGCTCGAGCACGCGGACGTCGCCGCGCCTGGCGAGCCGTCCGTAGGCGGAGATCGCCTTCAGCCGCTGTGCCGTGCGCGGGTGGCAGGAGAAGACGATCGGGAGCTGCTCGCTGATCTCGTGGACGACCTCCATGATGCCGAGGAGCGTCTTCTCGTCGTCCACGTTGCTCGGGCGGTGGAGCGTGAGGACGCCGAACCCCTTCGGCGCGAGGCCGAGCTGGTCGAGGACGCGGCTCCCCTTCGCACGCTCGAGGCTCGCGACGAGCGAGTCGATCATGATGTTGCCGACGCGGTGGATGCGATCCTCGGGCGTTCCCTCCCTGCGGAGGTTCTCGTCCGCGTCGGGCGACGGCGTGAGGAGGATCTCGGAGAGCCGGTCGGTGACGAGCCGGTTGATCTCCTCGGGCATCTTCCAGTCGAAGCTCCGGAGCCCCGCCTCGACGTGCGCGACCGGGATCCAGAGCTTGCTCGCGACGATGCTGCACGCGAGCGTCGAGTTGACGTCGCCGACGACCACGACGAGGTCGGGCTTCTCCTTCAGGCACACCTGCTCGAACCCGACCATCACCTTCGCGGTCTGCTCCGCGTGCGAGCCCGAGCCGACGCCCATGTGGATGTCGGGCTTCGGCATGCGGAGGTCCTCGAAGAAGACCTTCGACATGTTGTCGT
>JAKLKT010000254.1 GCA_023150495.1 Planctomycetota bacterium | reverse complement strand
CGCACCCGTCCACGTTGCTCGCGCCGACGGGCGCGCGGACGGCGGGCCTCCACCCGCTGTGCGCGTTCGCGGACCTCGAGGCGTCGCTCGCGGCGCTCCCGCGCGCGTTCTGCTTTGTCGAGGGCGAGGCCGTCGACGTCGCGGAGTCCCTCGCTCGCGACCTGACGCCGCACGTCGCGCGCCTCGAGACGGGGAGGAAGATCCTCTACCACGCGGGCGCGGCGATCGCGTCGAACTGCACGGTGACGCTGCTCGCGGTCGCGCGCGACCTCTTCGTGGAATCGGGGGTGCCCGCGGGGGTGGCGCTCGAGGCGCTCGTGGAACTCGTGCGCGGCTCCCTCGACAACGTCGCGAAGGTGGGGATTCCGAAGGGCCTCACGGGCCCCGTCGCGCGCGGCGACGTGGATCTCGTGAAGCGGCACGTGGCGGCGCTCGACCCCGCGAGGCGCGCTCTCTACCTCGCGCTGCTCGAGGCGACGATCCCCATCGCCCGCGCGAAAGGCGCCCTCCCCCCCTCCGCCGAGCAGGCACTTCGCCGTGTACTCGGTACCGGGTAGTGACGGTGGAAGTCGTTTGCTCTCAATGGGTTGCGGAGGCAGCATGCGGACGAGGGGTCCGCATCACTTCGGCAGGATCACGATGCGTTTCACGCGGTCGAAGCCGTCGAACGTGAACTGCACGCCCTCGTAGCGCCAGCTCTCGGCGTCGGGCGCGCCCTTCGACGTCCTCCCGGCGAAGCCCGCGCGCGTGAGGATCGTGTTGACCCTTCCTTTCGGGTCGAGGTTCACGGTCAGCCCGCCCTTGAAGCTCAGGTTCGTGTGCCCGAGCCCCACCGGCGCATCCTCGAGCGGCTCCGCAAGCGCGCGCACGAGATCCTCGCGTCCGCCCCTGCCGACCACGACCCCCAAGACCCCCTCGCCCTCGACGAGGACGGTCCCCGCCGACGCCGCGTCGGGGGGCGGCAGCGTCTGGTCGCGCGCGGGCAGCAGCGTCGGCGCGTCGAAGCCGAGCTCCGGGGACCGGACCGAGCAGCCGCCCTTGGCGTCGAAGGCGACGGCCAGCGTCCACCTGCACGAGGCGCCGAACTTCACCTGCCCGAAGATCCCCTCCTCCTCCTGGTACGGCTGCAGCATCCGGAAGAGCGTGTCCGGGTCGAACGGCCAACTGCGCCCCTCGCAGACGCCCGGCACCTCGCCGAACCCGATCTCGTACTCCTTCACGATCTCGCGGCGGTGGTTGTCGCCGAGCCCGAAGCTCCCGAAGTGCTGGTCGGGGCTCTTGAGCTCGCCGCCTCGGATCTTGAAGACCTCCACCTGCCACGTGACCTTCTCCTCCGGCGGCCCCTCCGGCGTCTTCCAAGCGCGCTCGACCTTCCGGATGCGCTGGATCAGGTAGGGCCGATCGCCGAGCGCGTTCTCCGTGGTCTTGTAGAAGATGTAGTAGAGCCGCTTGCCCGCGTACCTCCACGCGACGATCGGGTGGGGGGGCCGCGAGAGATCCATCCCCGCCTCGAGCGCCTCCTTGAACGTCCCGGTCTCGCCGAGGCGAGCCATGTCGCCGTCCGGCGCGATCGTCCGGAACCCGTCGCGGAGCGGCACGAGGCGGATCCGCGGGACGGGCTCTTCCGCGCCGGCGAGCGTGATCGCGCCGGCCAGCGTGATGGGGAGGAGCAGCGAGGAGGGGATGCGACCCATGCCGGTCTTGTAACCGATCTCGCGGTTGCAAGAGTGGCCGGCTCATCGCAAACTCATGGCGTGCGGCTCGCGCTCGTCCTCGCCATCCTGCTCTGCGCGTGCGGGCACAGGAAGCGGCCCCCGAAGCCCCCTCTCTTCCCTGAGCTCGAGCGCGTGAGCCCCGCGTTCGTCGCGGAGCTTCGGACCCAGATCGAGGATGCATCGCGCGCGTGGGGCGAGACGACGCCCGCAATCGCGCCGGGCGGCGGGATCCCGGACGGATGGGCGATCCTCAAGATCCTCGTCGAGCAGCATGAGGGCGAGGTCCGGTCGGTCTGGATGTCGTGGCCGGACAAGGACGCCAGTGCCGAGGCGCCGGCGATTCGGCTCGGCGAGCTCGCGGACGCGGAGCTCCGGGCCGCGCTCCGCCGCGGGCTCGCAGCGCAGGAGCTCCACTACGCGCTGCGCCGGAAGCTCGCGATCGCGCTCTGCCGGGAGGGGGACGCGGCGTCGGTCGAGGCGCTCGTCGACCGCGCGATCGACCGGCGGGAGCACCCCGACGTGCGGGATGCGATTCTCGAGCGCCTCCACCGGACGCAGGCGAAGCCGCCTCCGCGCCTCCGCGACGCCCTGTACCTCCCGTTCAACGGCCTCGACCGGATCGCCGCCGCGACGCTTGCGCGGATGGGCGATCCGGAGGCGCCGTCGCTCGTCCTCGAGGGGCTCGAGGCGGGCACCGAGCCGGGCCACTTCGTCGCCGCGAGCGTCGCGATCACGGGCAAGGGAGAGGAGTACCCCAGGAACGGCCTCGTCGTGCCCGAGGGCGAGGACTACGGGGAGGCCCAGCGGCGGACGATCCGGCCGCACGTCGACGCGCTGCGCGAGTGGATGCGAGGGGCGCCGCCGACGGAGTTCGAGCGTGACCGCCACGCGTACCTCGATGGCGAGCGTCGCCGACGCGAGCTCTCGATCGCGAGCTTCGAGGACATACTCGCGAGGGGCGACGACTATGACCTCGCGTCCGCGATCCTCGTTGCGACCGGCGACAAGCATCGCGAGGAGAACCTCGAGCGACTCGACAGGCTCGCGCGCCTCGCGCGGAGGCGCGCCGAGGGGCTCGCGGACGCTGAGGCGCGCATCCTCGCGCTCAACGGAATCCTGCTGCACGGGAGGAAGGAGCGGGATGCGCGGGCCGCCGCGTCGGGCAAGGTGTCGCGGCTCGACCATGTCCTCGCGTCGGACACCGGCAACTGCCTCGGCTGGTCATGCTTCTATCTCGCGGTCGGCGAGCGGTGCGGGCTGCCGCTCCGCGCGGTCCGGGCGCCAGGCCATATGTTCGTGAGGTACGACGACGGCACGTCCCGGCGGAACATCGAGACGACCAGCCTCGGCGAGGCGAGGTCCGACGAGTCCTACCGCGAGGGGGAGTTCGGGACCGAGGATCTCGCGCCACGGCAGGTCGTCGCGGACGCGCTGAACAGCGCGGCGTGCACGGCGGCGTACCACGAGAGGTACGACGAGGCCTGCGACCTGATCGGGAAGTCGCTCGTGCTCGATCCGGGCTTCGGGATGGCGTATCTCAACCGGGCGAAGTTCGTCTTCCATGCGCGCCTCGACGCGGACGACCGCGTGGTCGCGGACATCGAGAAGTCGCTCGCGCTCCACCCCGACCGCGCCGGCTGTCGCCGGACGGCCGCGGGGCTCCTCGTCGCGCTCGGCCGCGTCGAACGCGCGCTCGAGCTGTACACGGAGGCGGACGCGCTCGATCCGTCGCCAACGGCGAAGGCCGGGCGCGCGAATTGCCTCTCGCTCCTCGGCCGCGTCGACGAGGCGCGCGCGGAGGCGGGCGACCCGATGCCGCTCTTCCTGAGCGTCCGCCTCGCTCCCGAGCAGGCTTCCTCCGCCGTCGTCGCGGCGGGCAGCGATGTCGACACGTGCTGGCAGGTGGCGGACGAGCTTCTCCGGCTCGAGCCGCCGCGCCATGCGGAGGCGCTCGCCGTCGCGAGCCAGGGAATCGACAAGCTCGACGCGCGAGAGGGTGCGTTCCCGGACCATGTCGAACGGGTCGCGGAGAACCGGATCCGCCGCAATCTCCTCGCGCTGCGGGCGAAGGCGCTCGCGGGCCTCAAGCGCTACCACGACGCGCTCGTCGCGCTGGAGAACGCGTCAAAGCTCAAGGGCTCGAACCGGCTGCTGCTCGAGGCGCGCGCGTACGTCGAGCGGCTCGCGCCTACCGGCCGCTGAGGTCGTCGTCGGTGTCGAGCTCGCCGTCGGGGCCCGCGCTGTAGACGACGACGCCGTCGCCGTCAGGCTCGAAGCCGTAGTCGTTGCCCCACGGGTCCTTGCCGGAGCGCTTGAGCGCGTGCCAGTCCGCCGGCCACTCGCCGCGCGCCGCGTGGTACTGCGCGAGCTCCGCGGCGAGCGTCCTCATCTCGAGCCCCGCGCGAAGCACCTGCGCGTCCTCGACGACGGCCGGCGCCTTCCCCGCCCCCCTCGGCATCGCGAGATCCTCCCCGCAGGAGGGAAGGAGGAGGAGCGCGAGGAGGAGGGAGGCGCGCATGCTTGCTTATCGGCCGCAGGCTCGCCCGTTTTCAATCGAGCGGGAGGTAGGTGCGGCCGAGCGACGCGAACCCCGTTCCCGTCCACTCGAGGAGATCGCACTCGCGTGCGATGACGCCGGCGAGATATCCCCATTGGCCGGTCCGGGAGGGCAGGTATACGTCGCTTACGCCGAACCGCGTCCGCTCGCCCGGTCGCCGCGGGGGGACGAGCCGGATGTCGCCCGCGCCGCCGTAGACGCTGTCCGTGACCACGCCATCGGGCGCGCCGCTCCCGACGACCACGAGCCGGCCCCAGGTCCAGGGCGCGATGACCGTCGTCCACACGGCCGCCTCCCTCCGCCCGTCGCCGTCGAGGTCCGCGATGAGCACGCGCCTGACGACCTCGTTTTCCTTGTCCGGCCGGTAGAAGCCCGCGACCCGCCAGCGCCCCTCGCGCCGCTTCAGCAGCATCACGAACCTCCAGTCGTGGCGGAACCACGTCTTGACGACCTCGCGCGCGACCACGAGGAGCTCGTCGTCCGCGAGGAGGAACCGGTCCTCCGCGGGAACCTGCCTCCACCACGAGCGGAGCTGGTCGCGGACGTTCGGCCACTCGGGAAGCGCCTCGTCCGTCCAGACCCCCTCCGCGGGCTCGGGGTCGGGCCAGAGCCTCCTCCGCACGTCCTCCGCGACGTCGAGGAGCGGCGCGTCGCCGAGCGCGCCACCATCGCCCTTGGTGTCGGGCACGCGTCGGGGCTCGCGAAGGTCGGGGTAGGCGAAGACGAGCGGGTCCGCGGACGCGCGCAGGTCCTCGAGGAGCTCCGGCGGGACATCCTCCACGAGCGCGAGCAGCAGCTGCGCGCGTCGCCGCGTCCCGGGATCGCGATCCTGCATCCGCCGGAGCGCCTCGCGCACGAAGGGCGATCCGCCCCGGGCGACGATGGCCGCGAGCTCGTTGCGCGCGCGGCCACGCGCCTCGACGTGCTCCTCCTCCTGGTGCGCCGGGTCGAGCAGGAAAGCCAGGAGCTCCGTGACCTCGCCGCT
>JAKLKT010000253.1 GCA_023150495.1 Planctomycetota bacterium | reverse complement strand
GCGCCCGACCCGCCCATGACCCCCATGGCGGCGAGGGCCGCGATGACCGCCGGCGCGGCGGCCGCGGCGCCCGCGGCGAGGAAGAGGGCGGCGCCCGCGCCGTCCCCCTGGGACCTTGCGCGGATGCCCGCGCCCACGAGCGTCAGGAACACGGCGCCCGGGACGAGGGTCTGGAGCGCGGCGGAAGCGTCGTGGACCAGCGCCACGAAGAGGGCCGCACCGGCGACCGCCGCCGCCACGAAGGAGTAGAGCGCGAGGCGGGGGAGCGTGACCGGGAGGTCCTCCGAGGCGCCCTGGCTGTCGACGAGGCGCCGGTAGATCACGTGGAGCCGGTCGCTCTCGACGGGGGCGATGGCGCCCTGCCTCTCCAGGTGGCTGATCTCGCGGAGCCGCGCGAGGACGTCGCGGCGGGTCTCGTCCGAGACCGACGCCGCCATCCGAGCCGGCGCGGCCTGCTTCTGGGGCTTCACCCGGGCGACCGGCTGGGGAACCGGCCGGGCCGGAACGGTGTACGTCGGCTCGTCGCGGGAGCGGGACGCCCGGGCCGGCGGCGGCTCGGCGGCCTCCACCTCGAGGTCGGCAACGAGCTCGGTCTCCGTGTGGTCCGCGACGGCCTCCGCCGACTCGAAGGGGGCCGGCTCCCCCGCGGGGGCGGGCTCCGGCGCGACCTCCTCGGCCGCCAGGACCTCGATCTCCTCGTGGATCGCGGAGGGCTCCGGCGGAAGCGGCTCCTTGGCGCGCTTGGATCGACGCTTGGGCTTCTCGGCCTCCCGGCGCAGGTTCGCCGAGGAGAGGGACGCGTCGTCCCCGTCGGGCGTGATCTCCTGGGCCAGCAAGCCCGCGTCCTCCGCGGGAGCGGCCTCTTGGGAGCCGCGCGAAGGCAGCTCGACGCCGTTCAACGCGGCGAGCTCCTGGATCCTCGCGCGGCACTCCTCGCGCATCTCTTCCGGGATGCGGCCGATGAACTCGTCGACATCCGGGTTCCAGCCCTCATCGACGAGGCGCAGGTATTCGGTGGCAAGACTCTCGACGGAAATAGCCGTTTCGCCCATCTCGCTCCCTTCATCGGCATTCGGCCCCGTCGGGTTTGAGCGCCTGCCGAAGGCCGGGAAAGGGGCGCCGCGCCTCCCGGAGCGGGCGGCGGGGTCCGGGTAGCGGCACGGTTTCAAGAACCGGGCGGACCCAGCCGATCCAGTTCCCCTTAGGTGCCCACCTCACCAAGCGGGTGACCGGAGGTTTTTTGGGGCAGTGGCCCCTTGACCGGGGGCCGGGTGAGCGGGTACCTAGTGGTATGCACTATGCATTATATAAGGTGCATAGTGCACAGTCGGGGACATGGAGTCCCCGTCTCTCTGACCCGGGGATGTCCCGGAAGGGGAGGCACATGGATGGCGAGGAAGCGGCTGCCCGAGAAGCTCTACCGGATCGGCGAGATCATGGAGCACTCGGGTCTGTCCAGACAGACCCTGAACTTCTACGCGACCATGGGTCTCATCCGCGAGCGGCAGAGGACGGCGGGCGGCCACAGGCTCTTTCCCCCCACCGTCTTCGCGGATCTCGAGCGCGTGCGAGCCATGCAGAAAAAAGGCTTCACGCTGCAGCGGATCCGCGAGATGCTGGAACCGAGACACGCACCGCGGCCGGATGCCGCGGAGACCTTGCATTCCGAAGTGTTCGAGAGGCCGTCCGGGGACTGACCATCCGCGGATGCCCTGGCCTCGAAGTGGAACGGACCGCCGCAGCACGCCCTGCAGAAGGTAGGGCGGCATGAAGGTAGAGACCCAGACCCTCTGGGAGGAATTCCGGAAGACGGGCGACGTCGAGATCCGGAATCGCCTGGTCGAGAAGTACCTCTACATCGTCAAGTACGTCGCCGATCGGCTCCAGCAGAAGCTGCCGAAGTCGATCCCCGAGGAGGACATCCGCTCCGCGGCCTCCTACGGCCTCATCCGCGCGGTCGAGAACTTCGACCATCGCCGCGGCACGAGGTTCGAGACCTACTGCGCCACGCGCGTCAAGGGGGCGATCCTCGACGAGCTGCGCGCCCGCGACTGGGTACCGCGGATGATCCGCAACAACACATCCCGCGTGAACTCGGTCAAGGACGAGCTGGAGCGGGAGATGGGGCGCGAGTCCACGCCCGGCGAGCTCGCCGAGAAGCTCGGCATGTCGCGCGAGAAGGTCGAGACGATGATCCGCGAGAGCAACTTCGTCTCGATGTTCACCTTCTCCAGGTGCGAGGAGGAGGCGCAGCGCGGCGACGCGGAGGAGCGGAACCTCATCTACGAGGACAAGCAGTCGGAGGCGCCCTTCGAGCGGATCTTCCTGAAGGACCTCTCCGACCACCTCATGGCGATGCTCACGCATCGCGAGAAGATGGTGATCCTCCTCTACTACGTGGAGGACCTGTCGATGAAGGAGATCGGGAAGATCCTGAACATCTCCGAGTCGCGGGTGAGCCAGATCCGGACCACGACGCTCACGAAGCTCCGCCGGAAGGTGGAGGAGGTCCGGGCGCTCCTCGAGAAGTCCTAGCCGCCTATCACGCGCGCCCGCCCCCCCGGCGGGCGCGCGCTCATTCGGGTCCCTGGGAAGGACGCCATTCCTCGGGAGCACCCCTTCGGGCCGGCAGGCGCAACGGGCAAGGGGGCGAGCCACTTCCTCCATCCCGGGCGCCTGGTGCAAGGCGTCCGGCTTGGCGCGCCTTTGCCCCGTGCGGCACACGTGCCGAACCCTGCCGCCGTAACTCGCGGGTACGGATGGTCTTACGTCCGCACCCACCTTCAAAGGACACCTGCTATCCTCCCCGGGTGGACGATTTCGTCGATCGCGGCGGGCGCCTCCATGCGGAGGACGTGCCGCTTTCCCGCATCGCGGACGCGGTGGGGACGCCCACGTACGTCTACAGCCGCGCCACGCTCGTCGGCCACTTCCGGCGGCTCCGCGAGGCCTTCGCGGAGCTCAAGCCGCACGTCGGCTACGCCGTCAAGGCGAACGGCAACCTCGCGATCCTCAAGCTCCTCGCCGACGAGGGCGCCCGCTTCGATGTCGTGAGCCGCGGCGAGATCTTCCGCGTCCTTCGCGCCGGCGTCGACGGCTCGCGCATCGACTTCGAGGGCCCCGGCAAGCGCAGGGACGAGATCGAGTACGCGCTCGACCGGAAGGTGCGCATCCTCAACGTCGAGTCCGAGGCCGAGCTCGACCTCATCGACGAGGTGGCGGCCGCGAAGCGGCTCACGGCGGACGTCGGCCTGCGCGTCAACCCCGACGTGGACCCGCACACGCACGTCTACATCTCGACGGGCAAGGCGGAGACGAAGTTCGGCCTCGACATCGAGCGCACGCGCCGCCTCGCCGGGACGATCGCCGCACGGAAGCACGTCCGGCTGAAGGGCCTCCACGTCCACATCGGGTCGCAGATCACCGAGCCCGGGCCCTACGTCGAGATGGTCACGCGGCTGCTCGCGCTCGGGCGCGAGCTGCGCCGCGCGCACGCCTCGCTCGTCTCCATCAACATCGGCGGCGGCTTCGGCATCCACTACCGCGGGAACGAGGCGCCGGAGATGCGGGAGTTCGCCGCGGCGCTCGTGCCGCTCCTCCGGGACAGCGGCTTCGAGATCCACATGGAACCCGGCCGGCTGCTCGTGGGCAACGCGGGCGTGCTGCTCACGCGCATCACCTATGTGAAGCGGAGCGGCGAGAAGCGCTTCGTGATCTGCGACGCCGCGATGAACGACCTCATCCGGCCGAGCCTCTACGGGGCGTTCCACAGGATCGAGCCGGTGGAGGCCCGCGAGGGCCCCGGCGCGCAAGGGGGGGGCTCCGGGGGCAAGGCCGACATCGTCGGCCCCGTCTGCGAGTCCGGCGACTTCCTCGCGAAGGACCGCGACCTCCCGCTTGTCGAGGCCAATGACCTCCTGTGCGTCCGGAGCGCGGGGGCGTACGGCTTCGCGATGTCGTCCAACTACAACGCGCGGCCGCGCGCGGCGGAGGTGCTCGTGGACGGCGCGCGCTTCGCCGTCGTCCGAGCGCGAGAGACGCACGAGGACCTCGTCCGCGGCGAGACCGCGGACCCGGAGTGGATCGCGTGACGACGCCCCCGGACCCCCTCGGCCTCCTCTCGCCGGGCCGCCTGCTCCTCGTCGCGGGCCCGTGCGTCGTGGAGGGGCGCGACGTCACGCTGCGCATCGCGAAGCGCCTGAAGGAGATCGCGGCGAAGCGTCCCGTGACGCTCCTCTTCAAGGCGTCCTACGACAAGGCGAACCGCACCTCCGGCGAGTCCTTCCGGGGCCCCGGCATGGAGGAGGCCCTCGCGATCCTCGCCGACGTGAGGAAGCTCGGGCTGCCGGTCAACACCGACGTCCACGAGAGCGCGCAGGTCCCGCGCGCCGCCGCCGTCGTGGACACGCTCCAGGTGCCCGCGTTCCTCTGCCGGCAGACCGACCTCCTCCTCGCGTGCGCTCGCACCGGGAAGCCCGTGATCGTCAAGAAGGGGCAGTTCGCGGCGCCCGAGGACATGCGCCACGCGGTGGCGAAGATCGCGTCGGTGAAGGGGCACGGCCCCGTCCTCCTCTGCGAGCGCGGGACGACGTTCGGCTACAGGAACCTCGTCGTGGACTTCCGCTCGCTCCCCATCATGCGGCAGTATGCGCCCGTGATCTTCGACGGCACCCACAGCGTCCAGCGGCCCGCGGGCGAGGGCGCCGTGTCCGGCGGGGACCGCGCGATGATCCCCTTCCTCGTGCGCGCGGCCGCGGCCGTCGGCATCGACGGGCTCTTCCTCGAGACGCACGAGGACCCGCCGAAGGCGCTCTCCGACGCGGCGACGCAGCTCCCGCTCGACGAGCTCCCCGCGCTGATCGACGAGGTGCTGCGGATCCGCGCGGTCGCGCAGGGGAAGTAGGGGGAGGCCTCGGGCCATCCGATGGCACGAGGCCGATGGCGCGGGGGGCAGCCTGCCCCCGGAGCCCCCTAGAACTTGTCGCGCCAGGTCTCGCGCCCGTACCAGTGGCGCGTGACGAGCAGCCAGAACGCGAGGCCGCGCCACTCGCCGAAGGGCTCCACGCGGCGGAGGATCGCCCGCTCGGTCGCGCGTCCGTACCGCTCCTTCCACACCCGCAGCACCCAGGAGTCGAGCGCGAGGTGCTCGAACCGCCCGAGGAGCCGGAGCATGTTCTCCGCCGCGTAGGGGCCGAACCCCGGGATCTCGAGGAGGTCGCGGCGAAGCTCCGCCGTCGGCCGCCGGTCCTCCCGCAGCCGCTCGAGGTCGC
>JAKLKT010000252.1 GCA_023150495.1 Planctomycetota bacterium | reverse complement strand
GCTCACCCTCGCGAGACGCATTACGCCCGAATGAGGATATCGCCCCGCGAGGACAAGGGGAATGGCGTGGGTATGCTGTCCCGCGTGCGGATCGCCTCCCTCCTTGCGCTGCTCCTCCTCGCGGGGTGCGTCGAGCGGCGGCTCCATGTGCGCACCGATCCGCCGGGCGCGGAGGTGTCGGTGAACGGCGAGCGGGTCGGGCGCTCGCCGACGACGTGGCGCTTCACGCACTACGGCGACGCGCTCGTCGAGGTCGAGAAGCAGGGGTTCGAGCCGGCGCGGCAGGTCGTCGCGCTCAGGGCGCCCTGGTACCAGAAGCCCGGCATCGACTTCTTCTCGGACGTCCTCGTCCCCGCGCGGATCGAGGACGACCATGCGGTCGAGATCCGCCTTGAGCCAGCGCGCGCTCTCACGCAGGCGGAGCGCGAGCGCGGGGTCGCGGAAATGACGCGCGCCGCCGACAAATGGAGGAGAGAGGCGGAGGCATCGCGATGAAGCGCGTCCTTGTGATGGGGCTCGGCCGGTTCGGCGGCGGCGTGGCCGCGGTCCGGTGGTTCCGGGAGCGGGGCCACCCCGTCCTCGTGACCGACCTCTACGACGAGAAGAAGCTCGCGCGCTCCGTCGCCGAGATCGCGCCTCTGGGCGTCGAGCTCCGGCTCGGCCGCCACGAGGAGGCCGACTTCGACGCCGCGGACATCGTCGTCGTCAACCAGGCGGTCCCCTTCGACCATCCCCTCGTCCAGCGGGCCCGCGCGCGGCGGAAGGAGGTGGTGACCGAGCTCGGCCTCACGCTCCGCCTCCTCAGGGGGCCGATCGTCGGGGTCACGGGGACGAAGGGGAAGTCGACGACCTCCTCCCTCGTCGCCGCGATGCTCATGGCGTCCGGCCGCCCGGCCGCGCTCGGCGGCAACATCGGCCGCCCGCTCCTCAACGAGGCGGAGCGCATGCAGCCCGGGACGGTCGCCGTGCTCGAGGTCTCCTCCTTCCAGCTCGCGTGGCTCGAGCACGACGACTTCGCGCTCGACGCGGCCATCGTGACGAACGTCGCGGGCGACCACCTCGACCGCCACCCGACGTTCGGCCACTACGCGGGGTCGAAGCGGCGGCTCGTCGAGGCCGTCCGCCCCGGTGGCGCGGTCGTCCTGCGCGAGGAGGACGAGGTCTGCCGCTCCTTCGCCGCCCATACCCGGGGCAGGGTCGTCTGGTTCGGCGAGAACCGCCCGCCGCCGGTGCCGCTCGACGGGCTGAAGCTCGCGGGGCGCCACAACCGCTGGAATGCCGCTGCCGCCGCCCACGCCGCGCTCTCGGTCGGGGCGACTCCCGACGGGTGCCTCGCCGCGATCCGCAGGTTCCGGCCGCTCCGCCACCGGCTCGAGGTGCTGCCGACGGAGGGCGACGTGGCGTTCGTCGACGACTCGATCGCGACGACCCCCGAGGCCGCGGCGGCCGCCGTCGCCGCCTTCTCCCGGCCCGTGATCCTCCTCACCGGGGGCCGTGACAAGGGGCTCGACTGGGCGCCGCTCGTCCGCGCCGCCGACCGGGTCAAGGCGGTCATCGCCTACGGCGAGACCGGCCCCGCGCTCCACCGGCGGATCCCGGCCTCCGAGCTGCGGCCGGGCTTCGATGCCGCCGTCCGGAGGGCGCTCGAGGTCGCCCGGCCGGGCGACGTGGTCCTCCTGAGCCCCGGGTTCGCCTCCTACGACGAGTTCCCCGGCTTCGATGCCCGCGGGGACCGCTTTCGCGAGCTTGTCGGCGCCCCGCTTTGACGGGGTGCCGGACCGCCCGATAATTCATAGGTATGGGCAAGCTCTGCCAGGTGTGCGGCAAGCGGGAGGCGAAGATCCACTTCACCGAGATCCGCGAGGGCAAGAAGACCGAGATGCATATCTGCGAGCAGTGCGCCCACGAGAAGAACATGTCGATGGCCTTCCCGGCGGTGCTCTCGCAGCTGGTCAAGGGCGGCGGCCCCCCGGCCCCCCGCGAATCCGAGGCCGTCCCGGCCACCTGCCCGGGCTGCGGGCTCGCCTACGCCGAGTTCAAGGCGAAGGGCCGGCTCGGCTGCCCCCGGTGCTACTCGGCCTTCGGCCCCGTCCTGATCCCGCTCCTCGAGAAGGTCCACGGCGCCTCGGCGCACCGCGGCAAGACCCCGGAGCGGGTGAAGGGGGCGCTGGCCTCGCGGCGCGAGCTGGCCGAGGTGGAGGAGCAGCTCGCCGCGGCGGTCGCCAACGAGGAGTACGAGAAGGCAGCGCAGCTGCGGGACCGTCTCCGCGAGATGAAGGGGAAGGAGTCCTGAACCAGGGGGAACATCCCCGGTTTCAGCCGATGGAGAAGGCATCGTGACGCTGGACGAGCTGATCGGGCAGAGCGGCGAGTGGCTCAAGGGCGTGGGCCCCGAGAGCGACATCGTGATCTCGAGCCGGGTGCGGCTCGCCCGCAACCTCGCGCGCTTCCCCTTCCTGACCCGGGCGGGCGAGGCCGAGCGGGCGGAGATCCACCTCGCCGTCCGGCGGGCGCTCGACAAGCTGGGGCTCGGCGACAACGGCCACCTCTACGTCGAGCTCGACGGCACGAACGAGATGACGAACCGCTTCCTCCTGGAGCGGCACCTCATCTCGCGCGAGCTGGCGAACGGGTCGGGGGACCGGGGTGTGCTCTTCAACCGGAGCGAGATGCTCGCGGTGATGGTCAACGAGGAGGACCACCTGCGGATCCAGGCCATCCGGGCGGGTTTCCAGGTGCACGACGCCTACCAGGACCTCCAGTGGCTCGACGACCAGCTCGACCGGGAGCTCGAGTTCGCGTTCTCGAACGAGTTCGGCTACCTGACCGCCTGCCCGACCAACGTCGGGACCGGGATGCGGGCGTCGGTGATGTTCCACCTGCCGGCGCTCGTCTTCACGAAGCAGATCGACAAGGTCTTCTCGTCGGTCACGAAGATCAACCTCGCGGTGCGGGGCTTCTACGGCGAGGGGACGCAGGCGTCGGGCGACTTCTACCAGATCTCGAACCAGGTGACGCTCGGGAAGAGCGAGGAGGAGATCCTCGATCTCATCGACCGCGTGGTGCCGAAGATCGTCGCCTACGAGCGGGCGGTCCGGGAGCACCTGATCGACAAGGACCGGCTGCGGCTCGAGGACAAGATCTGGCGCGCCTTCGGCGTGCTGAAGTCGGCGCGGAGCATCTCGTCCGAGGAGACGATGGACCTGCTCTCCGCGGTCCGGCTCGGGGTCAACCTCGGTCTCCTCTCCGACGTCGACATGTCGACGGTGAACGAGCTCTTCATCCTGACGCAGCCGGCGCACCTGCAGCGCCTCGAGAAGCGCGACCTGACGCCCGGCGAGCGCGACGCCGCCCGCGCCGACTTCATCCGCAAGCACCTCCACATCTGATCTTTTCCGGATGTGGGCGCACTTAACCTGAGTGCGAACAACGGGTTGCGACGGCAGGGTGCGGCATTGATGCCGCAGACCAGACGTCCGCGGGCGGCTAGAATGCCCCGGGGATGTTCGACCGCTTCACGGACCGCGCGCGGAAGGTCCTCGGCCTCTCCCGGCAGGAAGCCCAGAGGTTCAACCACGACTACATCGGCGTCGAGCACGTGCTCCTCGGCCTCGTCGCGGAAGGCGGCGGGACCGCGGCGGGCGTCCTGAAGAGCCTCGACATCGATCCGAAGCGGATCCGCCGGGAGGTCGAGCGTCACATGTCCCACGGCACCACGATGGTGACGATGGGGCAGCTCCCCTTCACCCCGCGGGCGAGGAGGATGCTCGAGCTCGCCCTCGAGGAGGCGAGCGGGCTCGGCCACGACTACATCGGCACCGAGCACCTCCTGCTCGGGCTCATCCGCGAGGGCGACGGCATCGCCGCGCAGGCGCTGCACAGGCTGGGTCTGAGCCTCGAGGAGGCACGGCACGGGGTCCAGGAGCTGCTCGGGGCGACCACGTGGATGGTCGATGGCCTGTCGGATGTCCCGTCGGGCTTCGACCGGTTCACGGACTCCGCGCGGAAGGCGATGGGCCGCTGCTGGCAGGAGGCGCGACGGCTCGGCCACCACTTCATCGGCACCGAGCACCTCCTGCTCGGGCTCCTCGATGACGACGACGTCGCAGGCTGCGTCCTCCGTGCCATGCGCGTGGACCTCGCGAGAGCGCGGGAGGAGGTCAAGAGGCGGATGAGGGACGGCGGGGAGCCGATACCGGAGCGGCAGCTTCCCTTCACGCCGGGCGTGAAGGTCGTGGTCGGGCTCGCCTTCGACGAGGCGAGGAGCGGCCCCATCGGGACGGAGCACCTGCTCCTCGGCCTCATCCGAGAGGAGGAAGGGATCGCGGCGCAGGTCCTCGCCGTGCTGGGCGTGCGCCTCGAGCGGGTGCGCAAGGAGCTCCTGGACATCTTCGGGCCCAAAGGGGAGGCGCCGGGCCCGGGCGACGCGCTGCTGACCGGCCGCGCGCGCAAGGCGATGGCGCTCGCGCGGGAGGAGGCGGAGCGCCTTCGCCACGACGGGATCGGGCCGGAGCACATCCTGCTCGGCATCGTCGGGGAGGAGGCCGAGATCGGCGGCGAACTCTCCAAGCTGCTCCTCCGCGCCGTGCGGACGGAGGTCGGGAAGCTCGTGACGCCGGGGACGCGCCCGGGGAGGGGCCACCCGCCGCTGACGCCCCTCGCCATGACCGTGCTGGAGCACGCGCGCACGGAAGCGCACGCTCTCGGCCACGTGCGGATCGGCACCGGGCATCTCATCGTGGGCCTGATCCGGGGAGACGGGCCCGCGGCCCGGGCGCTTGCGGCGGCCGGCATCCGCCTCGAGGACGCGCTCGAAGACGTGCGCAAGCGCGGTGCCGATCCGTTCGTTGCGAAGATGGTCGCCGCCTTTAGGGGCGCACTCCGCAGTCTGCGCGAGGCCGCGGACCCGTCGAAGCTGAATGCCATGGCCCTCGCCCGCGAGGCGGCCGGGCGCTTCCGCCACGCCTCCATCGGGACGGAACACGTCCTCCTCGGCCTCGTCGCCGCGGGCGCCGGGGCCCTGGGCCTCCTCCGGAGGCTCGGCGTCGACCCCGAGCGCGTCCGCACGGAGACCGAGCGGCGCATGATCCAGGGGAGCGCAGCGGTCGCCCCGGGCCAGCTACCGTTCACGCCTGGCGTGAAGCGCGCGCTCGAGCTCGCGCTCGAGGAGGCGAACGCGCTTGGCCACGGCGCGGTCCGCGAGGAGCATCTCCTCCTCGGCCTCGCCCGCGAGGGGGGCGCCGCCGCGCAGGTACTCGCCGAGCTCGGCGTCGCCGCCGATGCCCTCCGACGTGAGATCGCGGCCGGCCCCCCG
>JAKLKT010000251.1 GCA_023150495.1 Planctomycetota bacterium | reverse complement strand
GCGCGGCGGGCTCCCTCCTCGAGCGCCGCGCGCAGCTCCGCGTCGGCGGCCGCCATGCCGCGCGCCTCGGCCGCCGACTCGGCCACGCCCGCGTGGCGGATGCCGAAGGCGAGCACGAGGAGCGCGCCGAGGAGCGAGACGGCAGTCGCGGCCTTCACGGGCACGATTGTCGCCGCCGACGGTGGCGGGGGCCACACGGCGCTGCAACGAAAGGGTTACGGCCGCGCCGCTACTGCGGGCGGCGGAGCTCGTCCTTC
The DNA here is from genome assembly GCA_023150495.1 of Planctomycetota bacterium. Lineage (GTDB taxonomy): Bacteria > Planctomycetota > PLA2 > PLA2 > PLA2 > PLA2. The sequence continues at coordinate 5,060 of JAKLKT010000251.1, read as the reverse complement.
CGCACGAAGGTGCCGCGGCGCGGGTCCTTCACGACGCCCGGGAAGCGGAGCAGCCGGTTGTGCATCGCGACGTAGACGCCCGGCTGGGCGACCTGCACGGCGAGGAGCGCCTCGGTGAGGTTCTGCATGGCGTCGGAGGTGCGCATCACGTAGGGCTGCATCGCGCCCGTGAGCACGACGGGCACGCGCGGCGTGCCGAGCATCTCGACGATCTTCTCGCCGGTGACCGCGAGCCGGTCGGTGCCGTGCACGACGAGGACGCCGTCGTGGGCGGCGGCCATGCTCCCTACCGTCTGCGCGATGAGCACATGGTCCTCGGGCGTCATGTCGAGGCTGTCCTTGTTCATGAGCGGCACGCGCACGATCTCGACGCCGCCGAGGTTGAGCGTCGCGAGCATGACGTCGAGGTTGCTGTACTTGTTCTGCAGCACGCCCTGCATCTCGTCGTAGCTCTTCTCGATCGTGCCGCCGGTCGAGATGAGGGCGATCCGCTTCTTCATCGCGGGTCATGCTAGCGGATGGGGGGAGGCCGCGGAGGGGGTGCGGGGGCCGGGGCGCGCGGGCGGCGGGTGCCGTGCAGGCCGCCGCCGCGCTCCCCGGATCCTGTCGGTCCCGTCCCGTACGCTAGTATGGAATGCACAGGATCCGGGAACCGCCGCGGCGCTGAGGGCCCCCCCGAGCGCCAGATGTTCGCCGCCTGCTCCGTTGGAAGGGGCCTGGATCGGTCCGCTCCGGATCCGCCCGAGCGCCAGATGTTCGCACTCGGCTGCCCCGGGGGTGCGCGGGCGGATGTGGCCTTTCCGCGGCGCCGCGCGGTCATCGGCGCGTCGGGCGAGAGCGGCAGATGTTCGCACACGCGCGCACGGCTGTACGCCTGGGCGCCGAGGCGCCGGATGTTCGCACAGCGGCTGCAGCGCCGCGCTTGGCCTCACTTGGCCGGGGGCGCCGGGGGCATCACGCCTCCGCCGAGACCGGGCAGGTAGCTCAAGTCGAGGATCTCCTCGTAGGGCCGTGCGGCGGCGCGGATCTCGGCCATCATCTCCGCGTCCGCGCAGAAGACCGCGGGGACGACGAGGACGACCGAGCGGCCGGCGTCTTTCACTGCCTGAAGCGCCGCAGGGAGGCCTTGCACGGCAAGGCCCGTGATCTGCGGGGGGCCGCGCTCCATCCCGAGGTCGTCGACTTGCGCCTCGTCCGGCGCCGTCAGCACCACGAGCCGCGCGAACCGCGACTTCTTCTTGATCGCTTCGGTCTCCTCGAGCTTCTTCCACGCGGCCTTCTGCTCGTCGGTGGCACCCGCGGGCACGACGAGGATCGTCGTCCCGCCGAACGGGCCGGAGGCGAGCGGGAGCCCCCTGCCGTCCATCAGGGATTCGATGCGGAAGGACGGGAGGATGCCCAGCCCCGCCGGAACCTGCTCGCCCTCGAAGGCGAGGGGCTGGATCCGTGCTCCCTCCTGCAGCACCTCCGTGTGCGGGAGGACCTCCGCCGGCCCCGAGAGCCGCATGGCGTACGTCTCCGCCCAGAGCCGCGCGCGAGGGGTGTCGTGCACCAGCAGGAGCCCGGTCCACTCGCCTTCCTTCTTCTTCGCGGGGAGCCCGAGCGCCTCGCGCACCTGCGCGATCCCCTCCCCCCGCGCCCCCCTCGATACCGTCACCGGAAGCCCGGTCCCGCCCCAGTCCTCCGCCTCCTTCTTCCACCACTCCTCGTCCGCCTCGTCGACGATCACCGAGAGCCGCCGCGCCCCCGGAGCCCCCTCCGATCCGGGCAGGGCGAGCATGCGCAGCTTGCCGTAGCGTGCCGGCCCGATCGCGAACGCGGGAAGCTCGAGGTCGCGTTCGTAGAGCGACGTCGCCGAGACGACCGTCGCCCCGACGCCCTCGCCGGCGAGGACGACGCGCGTCGGGTCGATGGGGTACGTGCGGAGCAGGTACCCGACGATCCGCGCGAGGCCGCTGCCGAGGACGCCGAGATCCCCCTCGAACGTCTCGCCCGTGAACCAGCGGCCGCCCGGCGCGAGGTCGTCCGCGACCATCGGGTAGGGGGGCTCGACGGCTGCGACAGCGACCTCGCCGCCCAGCTCCTCCGCGAGCGGCGCGAGCGCGTCCGCGGCGCGGAAGCCGTCCCCGCAGAGCCAGACGACGAGCGGCGGCGTCTTGCCGGTCGAGAGCCCCGGCGGGAGGTGGAGGCGGTAGCGCAGCTCGGAGAAGGCCGTGACCGCGAGGAACCCCTCCTGCGGCCCGCGCGCGCGCGCGAGGACGAACGCGACGTAGTCCGCGCGCTCCGGCGCGCCGAAGGGCTCGAGGCCGACGAAGTCGTTCACCGTCGCGATCTCGACGACCGCGACGCGCGCGTCCGGCTTGCGCTTCATGAGCTGGTGGACCGTGCCGCCGCGGTAGGCCGAGTGGAACCCCCCGTTCACGTGGAGGACGAGCGCGCCCGGGTGCTGCTCGAGCGCCTTCGCGCACGAGTCGCCCATCGCGTTGTCCCAGAGGCTCTGGACCGACGTGACCCGGTCGCCGCCCGTGCTCACGTGCCCGCGCGTGGCGCGCGAGACGCGCTCCCAGTAGTCGTCGTCGTTGTCGAAGATCTCGGCGGGCAGGAGCGCGCGGTCCTCCGGCGCGAGCTTGTCGAGGCCGCCGGCGGCCGCGATCTTCCGCAGCACCGGGCCGGGCGCGTTCGACGCGACCACCGGGAACCCGCGGCGCTTCGCCGCCTCGATCAGCGGCCGGTAGCCGCTCCAGTAGTTCTGCCACGGCCGCGACTTCTCGAGGAACGCCTTCTCGTCGATCCTCCCCGCGAGATAGTCGTCGAGCACGGGCTGCACGTCGCGCTCGAACATCTCGAGCGCGAGCACCACCTTCCGGCGCGCGGCGAGCCCTTCGTACGTCTCGAGCTCGAAGCGGTGCGTGTAGTCGTCGAGGTGCGTCTCGCCGAGGAAGACGACGTCGTGCTTCGCGAGGTCGTCGAGCATGTTCTCCATCGCGACCGTCCTGCCGGTGCGCTCGTCCGCGAGGACGAGATAGGAGGGGGCTTCGGGGGACCGGGGCGCGGACGCGCACGCGGCGAGGAGGGCGAGGGTCAAAAGGCGCACGGTGGCACAGGATACGCTAGCCTCTCGCCATGGCAGAAGTCGTCGTCGAGGAGGCGGAGTCCCGGTTCACGCAGCGGATCGTCGCGGGAGGGAGGCACGAGCTCCTGGCCGACGAGCCGCCGGAGAAGGGCGGGAAGGACCTGGGCCCGAACCCCTACGAGCTGCTGCTGGCGTCGCTCGGGGCGTGCACGTCGATCACGCTGCGGATGTACGCCGACCTGAAGCGGATCCCCCTCCGAGGCGTGAGGATCCGGCTCCGCCACGAGAAGGTCTCCGCGGAGGCGTGCGAGGGCTGCGAAACCAGGGAGGGGAAGGTCGACGTGATCGAGCAGGAGGTCGCGCTCGACGGGGATCTTTCCGCGGAGCAGCACGCGCGGCTCATGGAGATCGCCACGCGCTGCCCGGTCCACCGGACGCTCAAGAGCGAGGTGAAGATCGTCTCCCGCGCGGCGGGGGGGTAGGAACCCCTCCTCCTCCCCGTGCCCCTCCGCCTCCCCGGCGAGTGTCCCGAAACGAGACGAAGGCGGGACCGCCCCTGATGCCGATAGGGAGGGTCGGCAGGGAGGTCTCCCCGATGCATCTTCGTCTCCTCGCGACCCTTCTCCTTCTTGCGCCGCTCGGCATGGCCCAGGGGGCCGCGGCCGAGGGCAGCGACCTCGTGCTCGTCGTCGACCTGTCGAGCAGCATGCGCAAGAACGAGGCGCTCCCGCGCGCGCGGAAGCTGCTCCAGGGGCTGCTCGCCGAGGCGGTCGGACCCGGCTCGCAGGTGGCGATCGTGCCGTTCGGCGCCGGCGTGCACGAGATCGTGCGCTTCGAGGCGGCGAACGACGAGGGCGGCGCCGCCGAGGTGCGGTCGCGCGTGAACGCGGCGCTCGAGGACCTGAAGGCGCGGGACAGCTACTCGTACCTCGGCGCGGCGATCGACGCCGGCATCGACCAGCTGAAGCGGTTCAAGGACCTGAAGCCGAACCGCGCGCGGCACCTCGTGCTCGTCACGGACGGGCCGCAGAGCGTCGCGAAGGGGGACCCGGCGCCCGCGCTTCCCGACGTGATCGCGGCGTGGGACGCGAAGGGCATGAAGGCGCCCGACGACTGGTTCCTCTGGTACGCGCACTTCGGCGACCCCGACGAGGCGCTCGCGACCGCGATCACGAGCAGCGGCGCGGGCCGCCGGATCGGGCTCGACGGCCTCGACGACCTCGCCTGGACCTTCACCCGGATCGAGATGAGGAAGTCCGACCTCGGCGCCAAGGGCGGCACCAGCTGGACGGCGCTCCTGCCGTTCGTGGCGCGGAGCAGCGGCGGCGCGACGGGGCGGCGGCTCAAGCTCTCCGTGGGCGGCACGCTGCCCGACGGCATGAGCATCACGGTCAGCCCGCGGGAGATGGTCCTCGTCGGCCGGTCGACGGAGATCGACCTCCAGCTGATCTGCACGGGCGCGAAGGCGGGCGCCTACGAGGGCCTCGCCCTGCTCGTCGAGGGCGTGGGCCTGCTGCACTGGGCCGAGCCGCGCCGCATCCCGCTCCACTTCCGCGTCGGGGAGCCGCGCCTCACGGTCAAGCAGGCGCGCGTCGATCTCGGCCGCCTCGCGCCCGGCGCGACGGTGACGGGGCAGGTCGCGCTGGTCCCCAACGCGGACGCCGCCGCGTCGCCGCCGAGCGTCGCCTTCACCGTGACACGCGCGCCCGCCGGCGTGAGGATCGAGCCGGCGAAGGCCGCGCCGCAGGAGGGCGAGCTCGCCCTCGGCTTCACCGTCTCGGTCCCCGAGAACGCGAAGGAGGGGACGGCGGAGTGCCGCCTTCGCCTCGACGCGGGCGACACCGCGCTGTCCGCGGGCGAGATCAAGGTGGTCTTCCTGGTCGCGCCGCCGCGCGTCGCCGTGGGCGGTGCGCTGAAGCTCGAGGCGGCCGCGGGCGAGGACGCGACGGGCGAGCTCACGCTCGCGCCCGATGCCGCGGCGGCGGCC
>JAKLKT010000250.1 GCA_023150495.1 Planctomycetota bacterium | reverse complement strand
CGCGACCCGGTCTCGTGGGGCTTCTACATCGGGAACTTCACGTTCCTCGTCGGCGTCGCCGCGGCGGCGGTCGTGCTCGTGATCCCGGCGTACATCTACCACTGGAAGCCGATCAAGGAGCTCGTCATCCTCGGCGAGCTGCTCGCGGTCGCCGTGCTCGCGATGTGCATGCTCTTCGTGCTCGTGGACGTCGGGCGGCCCGACCGCCTCACGCACATCCTGCCGCTCATCGGCAGCCTCAACGTGCCGAGCTCGCTGCTCGCGTGGGACGTGCTCGTCCTGAACATCTACTTCTTCCTGAACCTCGGGGTCGTCACCTACCTGCTCGTGAGCCTCTTCCGCGGCCGCTCCCCGAACCCCTACATCTTCATGCCGCTCGTGATGTTCTCGATCCCGATGGCGGTGACGATCCACAGCGTGACCGCGTTCGTCTACAACGGCCTTCCCGGCCGCCCGTTCTGGAACGCCTCGCTGCTCGCGCCCAAGTTCCTCGCATCGGCCTTCTGCTCGGGCCCCGCGATCATGCTCATCCTGCTCCAGATCCTGAGGAAGACCGCCAACCTCGACATCAAGATGGAAGCCATCTGGAAGATCGCGGAGCTGATGGCCTACGCGATGTTCCTGAACCTCTTCTTCCTCGTCGCGGAGGTGTTCAAGGAGGTCTACTCGGACACGCACCACCTCCAGCACATGCGCTACCTCTTCTTCGGGCTCGAGGGGAAGACGGCGCTCGTCGGGTGGGCCTGGACGTCGGTGGCGGCGAGCGTGGCGGCGTTCTTCCTCTTCCTGATCCCGGCGACGAGGAAGAACCTCGTGACGCTCAACCTCGGCTGCGTGCTGATCTTCCTCGGCGTCTACATCGAGAAGTCGATCGGGCTCGTGGTCCCGGGGTTCACGCCGTCGGTGACCGGCGAGATCTACGAGTACGACCCGACGATGAACGAGTTCCTCGTCGGGCTCGGGATCTTCGGCGTGGGCGCGCTGCTCTTCACGCTGATGTCCCGCGTGGCGATCAACGTGGCGAACGGCACGTTCCGGCTCGTGCAGGAGGCGCCGCGCGCCGACGTGGACGTCCCGGCGTAGGGGGCAGGGGGGGCGCGGGGGGGAAGGGGGTAGACTCTTGCGGCATGGAGCGCCGCCAACTCCGCGCCGCAGGGCAGATCTGGTTCCTGAGGCTGCTCGTGGTCGTCCTCGGGGTCCTGCTCGCGACCGAGCTCCGGCGCCCCGTGCCGGCGGCGATCGACGCCGAGGCGCTCGGCGAGATCGCGGACGACGCCATCGACCAGCTGGTCGACGTGGGCGCCGTCGGCGGCGCGGTCGATCTCGACGACCCGCTCCTCCTCCGGTTCCGCACGATCGTCCTGTCGGGGGACATCGACGCGCGCGCGGCGCGGCAGGCGGTCTCGCAGTTGCTCTACCTCGACGCGCTGGAGCCCGGGAAGCCGATCGACCTCTACGTCCGGACGCAGGGCGGCTGGGGGAACGATGCGCATGCGATCTGCGACGCGATGCAGCGGATCGGCTCCCCGGTCAACACGTGGGCGCTCGGCAGCTGCGACTCGGCGGGCGCGATCGTCCTCGCGGGCGGCACCGGCGTCCGCCGCGCGATGCCCCGGACGATCGTCAGCATCCACGTGACCGAGGACGAGGGCGACGAGCCCTTCTCGGAGGAGCTCACGGAGCGGACGCGGGAGGAGGCATTCTGGCGCGACCGCGCGAAGCTCCCCGCCCGCTTCTATCCGCTGGTGGGCGACCGTTTCTACGTGCTCAGCGCCGCCGAGGCCCTGGAGTTCGGGATCATCGACGAGATCCACGCGCGACCCCGCTGATCAACCGAGGTCGTGCGCCTCCATCCGGCGCGCCTCGGCCTGTTCGTAGGTGCGGCGCAGGACCGGGCGCAGCGAGAGGAGGATGCCCGCGCCGAGGAGGCCCGGGAGAAGGAGCCCGTACCAGACGCCGTAGGGCTGTCCCATGAGCAGTGCCGCGACGCCTGCTGCGGCGAGCGCCGCGCACGCGAGGGTCCCGCCCTTGAGCAGCCCGCCGACGAGGCCGCGCGCCTTCCCGCGCGGCCCGAGGCATCCCATGAGGGTCCCGAGGAGCCCGCCGAAGAGGCCGAGCATGGTGCCGGGGATCCAGGCGTAGGTGTCGGGGTCGAACCAGGGTTCCTTCATCGGGCGGCCCTCCTCCGGGGCGACGCGCGGTGGGCGTCGAGAAGCTCCCTGCCGAGGTGCGCGGGGAGCTTCATGTCGGCGACGAGCAGGCGGATCTTCCGCTCGAACGGGTCCTGGATCCGCGGGTCCTCCGCGGCTTTGACCTTCGCGATGAGCCGGTCGAGCCTCGCGCGCACGGTCGGGTAGGAGACGCCGTACTCCGCCGCGAGGTCCTTGAGCGACCCGGACGTGAGGAGGAAGCGCCGGAGGAACTGCACGTCCTCCTCGGCAAGCGCCTCGAACCAGCCGGGCACGTTCGGGACCGCGTCGTCGCCCACGGGATCAAGCCTAGTGCCGCGGGGGCCGGCGTCAATAAAATTAATTGCTTGCTGAATAATATTGAAGCGCTGCGCCGCGGCGGGGCGGGCCCGATCCGTTGCGCGAGTCCGCCGCAGGATCTTGTGTAGGATGGCCGGGCGGTGCGGATCGCGCGGTGGCTGCCCCTCCCCGTCCTTGCCGCCCTCGCGCACGCGGAGCCCGAGGGCGCGGTCGCGGAGCCCGGGCGCTGGACCGGGCCGAACGGCCCCCCGTCGAACAGCCGGCTCAGCCGCGCGCTCCCCGTCGCGAGCGACGTGGTCGCGGCGTGGACCATCGAGCTGCCCGGGCCGGCCGTCGCGCCGCCGGTGACGTGGGACGGCACGGCCTACGTGCTCTGCTCCGCCGGCGACGACCAGCAGCTCGTGGCCGTGGACATCGCCAAGGGCAAGGTGGCCGCGAGGAAGCTCCTTCCGGGGATGCCTCCCGCGCCGATCCACGTCTGGGGCGGCATCGTCTACGCCTTCAGCCGGCCCGGGCAGGTGTCGGGCTTCCGTCCCATCGGGACCTCGTTCGTGGAGAAGTGGAAGTTCTCGTACGAGGACGCCGGTGGCTACGCCACGATGACGGTCTTCGAGGGCGAGATGTACATCGCCGGCAGCTCCGGCCTCATCCGCGCCTCGCCGGGGCTCAAGGAGCCGGTGTGGCGCTCGCGCGGGCGGTACCACGGTCCCCCTGCGATCTACGGCGACAGCGTGCTCGCGGTCAACGTCGACCGGGACGGGATCCCGACGCTTTCCTCCCACCACCGGGGCAACGGCGGCATCGCGAGCAAGGCGGTGCTCGCGATGCCCGCCGGGAAGGCCGCGATGGGCGGCGCCGTCGACATCACGGCGGGCGCGGGCGACATCCTCGTGCGCACGCCCTGGCCCATGATGATGGAACGCGGCCTCGCGTCCGACGCGTTCGTGAGGTACGCCACGCAGGGGAGCGTCGTGACGGGACTCGAGGCGCAGGGCTTCATGAACTTCCGCGTGAAGGCGGCCGTCTACAAGGGGGGCCTCATCGCCTGCGAGAGCGCGACGGAGTGGCACTGGTGGCAGGGTCCGAAGGGGCAGGTGATCGCGGAGAAGAGCACCGCGCCCGACCTGTTCCACGAGATGGTCGCGCCGACCGTCGTGGGCAACGTCGTCTACTTCGGGACGTGGGCGGCGGACGTCGAGACGGGCGAGATCCTCTGGCGGCTCCCGGTGCGCTCGGTGCGCTTCGGGGTCGTGCCGCTCGACCGTCTCTTCCTCGTCGTCGACGGCGCGGGCAACCTCCATGCGTTCAAGTCGAGGGTGGGCAGGTGAGGCGCCGCGCGCTCCCGCCCCTTCTCCTCCTGCTGCTCGCGGGTGCCGCCCCGGCCGACCGCGTCGTCGAGCGCGACGGCACGATCCACACGGGATCCGCGGCGGTCGAGCCGGAGGCGGTGCGGATCGGGAACAGGACGCTCCCCCTGGAGGCCGTGTTCCTCGTGGAGCGCGACGACGGCACGCTCCTGCACGCGCCCGACCACGAGGCGCGGATGCGCGGCTACGAGTACCTCGCGAAGGCGCACTTGTGCGCGGAGTTCACGAAGCTGATGCGGGAGTGCTGCCAGGTCGGCGACTTCGTCCTCGCCCGGGCCGCGCTGGAGGGGGCCGAGGCGATGGGCCTCGCGTCGAGCGAGGCGGTCCAGCTCAAGATGCGCCTCGAGAAGGACGAGCGGAAGCGCGGGGGCGCGGGCGCGGTGAAGAGCGACCGGCTCCTCAAGAAGGCGAGGGACCTGGACGCCTACTACCCCGCGTTCCTCGCCCGGCGCGCCGCGCTGGAGTACGACGCAGGCAAGGACGGCGCGCGGCTCCTGCGCGAGGCGCTGCGCCGCGGCGCGCCGGCGAAGGACCTGCTCGCGCGCGTGGCGCCGAAGGACTTCCAGGTCGGCGACAGCCGCGTCTGGCTCGACTGGCACATCGACCTCGAGCAGGCGGGCGCGAAGATCGTCGCGGGCGAGCCCCCCGCGCTCGCGACGGCGCGGCGGGAGTGGCGGAAGGACCTCCACGGCGTCGAGGCGGACGAGATCCTCCTCCTCACGCCGGTGAAGGACAGCTACCTCGTCGGCCGCGCGCTCGCGCACGGCCGGCTCGCCTGCCGCGCGCTGAACGAGCTCTTCGCCTCGCTGCCCGCGAAGCCGTCGAAGGACCCGCTCCTCGTCTTCCTCTTCGGGAGCCGCGACGAGTACCTCACGACGACGGGCACGGGCCGCCTCCGGGAGTCGCCGGCGTTCCTCGCGTTCACGGCGGGCCACTACTCCCCCGCCGAGAAGGTGTCGCGCTTCTACTGGACGTCGGACCCGGACGGCGAGCGCCGCCTCGTCGGCACCTGCGTCCACGAGCTGACCCACCACTGGCTCGACCGGCGCAAGCCCGAGCGCTCGGGGCCGGACCAGCCCGGGTTCTGGATCGTGGAGGGCTTCGCGACGCTCATGGAGGAGGGCGTCTACGACGTGGACACGGGCCAGTACAGCATCGAGAACCCGAGGAGCCGCTCGCTCGACGTGCTGCGTTCGGTGTCGCGCGAGCGCCTGATCCCGTGGCCGCGATTCTACGCGCTCTCGCAGGAGGACTTCGCGGGGCTCCCGGCCGACGACGTGAAGCCCGTCGTGATCCGCTGGATGCTCCGGCAGCAGCTCCTCTCGACGTCGCGCCTCTTCTACGAGCAGGCCGGGGCGACGTGCCAGTACCTCTTCCACGCGGAGGGCGGCAAGCACCGGCAGCAGCTTCTCGCGTACGTGGACGCCTTCTACGGCGGCGACCGCGCGGCGCTGGACGTGAA
>JAKLKT010000249.1 GCA_023150495.1 Planctomycetota bacterium | reverse complement strand
GGACGCGGCCGGGGCCGCGGCGGCGCGCCCCGCCTTCCGCGGCGAGGGCGCTCCACCGGCGGAAGGCCGCTTGGAGGTGGGCGCGGGAGCCGGCGGCTTGCCGCCGACCCATACGGTCGCCCCGCACGCCTTGCAGGAGAAGCTCTTCGCGTCGAACCCCTCCTTCAGCTTGTACTTCTTCCCGCACTGGGGACAGACGCAGATCTGCTCGGCCATCGTTGCGGCTCCTCTAGGCCGTCCATGATACCGCGGACGCCCTCCGGGCGGGGGGGCGTACACTGCCTCCCGTGGACGGATTCCGCCTCGTCTCCGACTTCGAGCTGAAGGGCGACCAGCCGGCCGCCGTGGAAGCGCTCTCGAGCGGCCTCGCCGAGGGGGCCCGGGAGCAGACCCTCCTCGGGGTGACGGGCTCCGGGAAGACGTTCACGATGGCCCACGTGATCGCCCGGTGGGGGAGGCCGGCGCTCGTCCTCGCCCCGAACAAGGTCCTCGCGGCGCAGCTCTTCGAGGAGTTCCGGCAGCTCTTCCCGGAGAACGCGGTCGAGTACTTCGTCTCCTACTACGACTACTACCTCCCCGAGGCGTACATCCCGTCGAGCGACCTCTACATCGAGAAGGAGGCGACGATCAACGACCGGATCGACCGGATGCGCCACCGGGCGACCTACAGCCTGCTCACCCGGAAGGACGTGGTCGTCGTGGCGTCGGTCTCCTGCATCTACGGCGCGGGCTCGCCGGAGACGTACGAGAGCCTCCACCTCCGCCTCGACAAGGGGCAGCAGATCGACCGCGACCAGGTGCTCCGGCGCCTGACCGCCTGCCTCTACGACCGCGCGCAGCTCGACTTCCGGCGCGGCACGTTCCGCGTGCGGGGCGACACGGTCGACGTCTACCCCGCCTATGCCGACGAGCGCGTGATCCGCCTCGCGTTCTTCGGCGACCTCCTCGAGGAGATCTGCACGCTCGACCCGCTCACGGGCGAGGTGCTCGAGGACCTCGCGTTCGTCGACATCTACCCGAAGAGCCACTACGTGACCGAGGGGGAGCGGCTCGAGGCGGCCTGCGTGACGATCGAGCGGGAGCTCGAGGAGCGGCTCCCGCAGCTCCGGAGCGCGGGCAAGCTTCTGGAGGCGCAGCGGCTCGAGCAGCGCACGCGCTACGACCTCGAGCTCATGCGCGAGGTGGGCACGTGCCCCGGCATCGAGAACTACTCGCGCCACCTCGACGGCCGGAAGGCGGGCGAGGCCCCGTGGACGCTGCTCTCCTACTTCCCCGACGACTACATCATGTTCATCGACGAGAGCCACGTCGCGGTGCCGCAGGTCGGGGGCATGTACCGCGGCGACCGGGCGCGGAAGGAGGTGCTCGTCGAGCACGGGTTCCGCCTCCCCTCCGCGCTCGACAACCGGCCGCTCCGGTTCGAGGAGTTCAAGGAGAGGCTCCGGAACGTCATCTACGTGAGCGCGACGCCCGGGGACTACGAGCTCGACCGGACGCAGGGGCGGATCGTGGAGCAGATCGTGCGCCCGACCGGCCTCGTCGATCCGGGGGTGGAGGTGAGGGGGGTCGGGGGGCAGGTGGACGATCTCCTGAAGGAGATCCGGGCGGTCGCGGCGAAGGGGCACAGGGTGCTCGTGACCACGCTCACGAAGCGGATGGCGGAGGAGCTGACCGAGTACTACGCGGAGGTGGGGGTCAAGTGCCGCTACCTCCACAGCGACGTGGACACGCTCGAGCGGACCGAGATCGTGCGCGACCTGCGCCTCGGGGTCTTCGACGTGCTCGTCGGCATCAACCTCCTCCGCGAGGGGCTCGACATCCCCGAGGTCGCGCTGGTCGCGGTCCTCGACGCGGACAAGGAGGGGTTCCTCCGGAACGACCGCTCGCTGATCCAGACGATGGGCCGCGCGGCGAGAAACGTCGAGGGGAGGGTGATCCTCTACGCCGACACCGTCACGGGATCGATGCGGCGCGCGATCGACGAGACGGAGCGGCGGCGGAAAAAGCAGCTCGCGTTCAACGCGGCGCACGGGATCACCCCCGAGACGGTGAAGAAGCGGATCGGCGACCTCCTCGCGTCGGTCTACGAGCGGGACTACGTGCCCGTGCCCGAGCCGGGCGAGGAGGAGGAGCCCTACGAGCGATGGTCGCCGGACCGCACGGCGAAGGAGATCGAGCGGCTGCGGAAGGAGATGCACGTGGCCGCCGAGAAGCTCGAGTTCGAGCGCGCGGCGGAGATCCGCGACCGGCTGCGGGCGCTCGAGGCGCACGAGCTCAGGACGCGATGACGGGCGAGGCGAAGGCGGGGACGCTCCGGGAGAAGATCGAGCGCCTGCCCCGCTCCCCGGGCGTCTACCTCTTCCGCGACGAGGAGGGAAAGGTCGTCTACGTCGGCAAGGCGAACGACCTGCGCGGCCGCGTGCGCGCCTACCTCCGGCCGGAGGGCGACGGCCGTCTCGCGACGCCGCATCTCGCGAGGCGGATCAGCGACCTCGAGTTCATCGTCACCTCGAACGAGAAGGAGGCGCTCCTCCTCGAGAACACGCTGATCAAGCGCCACCGCCCGCGCTACAACGTCCGGCTCCGGGACGACAAGGCCTACCTCTGCATCCGGGTGGACGCGAAGCACGCGTGGCCGCGCCTCCACATGGTGCGGAAGTTCCGGCGCGACGGTGCGCTCTACTTCGGGCCCTTCAGCAGCGCGAAGGCCGTGCGGCGGACGATCCGCACGCTCGGCGGGGTCTTCCCGCTGCGCCTCTGCAGCGACCGCGTGCTCGAGACGCGGGACCGCCCCTGCCTCTACCACCAGCTGAAGCGCTGCTCCGCGCCGTGCGTCGGCCTCGTGAAACCGGAGGAGTACCGGAGGATGGTCGACGGCCTCGTCGACCTCCTGCGCGGCCGCTCGGGCGACCTCCTGAAGACCCTCCGCGCGCGGATGGCGGAGGCGGCGCAGGCGCTCGAGTACGAGCGTGCCGCGAAGCTCCGGGACCAGATCGACGCGCTCGAGGAGACGATCGAGGCGCAGCGCGTCGCGTCCCCCGACCTGAAGGACAGGGACGTCGTCGGCCTCGCGCGGCAGGGCGAGGTCGCGACCGCCGCGGTGCTGCACGTCCGCGAGGGCCGTCTCCTCTCGAAGCGGAGCCTCTCGTTCCGGACCATCCTCCCGGACGGCGCGGTCGTCGCGCGCGTGCTCGCGGCGGTCTACCGCCCCGGCCGGCTCGTGCCGCCGGAGGTCCTGCTCCCGTGCGAGCCCGAGGACGGCGAGGCCCTCGCGAAGGAGCTCGAGGAGAGGCGGGGGGGAGCCGTCCACGTCCACGTGCCGCAGCGCGGCGCGCTCCGCGATCTCCTCGATCTCGCGGAGAGGAACGCCGCGGAGGCCGTGCGCGAGGCGGAGGGCGACGAGACGCAGCGGGCGCTGCTGCTCGAGCGGCTGAGGGAGCGCCTCTCGCTCGACCGGCCTCCTGCGCGCATCGAGTGCTACGACGTCTCGACGATCCAGGGCTCCGAGACGGTCGGCTCGCGCGTCGTGTTCGAGCAGGCGCGCCCGTACCCGGACGGGTACCGGCGCTTCCGGATCCGCACGGTCGCGGGGCAGGACGACTTCGCCTCGATGCGCGAGGTGCTCGCGCGGAGGTTCCGGAAGGACGACGACCTGCCCGACCTCGTCGTGATCGACGGCGGGGCGGGCCAGCTCGACGCCGCGCGCGGGGCGATCCCCGAGGGCGTCGCGGTCGTCGGCCTCGCGAAGGCGCGCGTGCTCCGCGGCGAGCGGAAGTACGAGCGCATCTACCTCCCGGGACGGCGCACCCCCCTCGCGCTCCCCCCGGATGCCCCCGAGACCTATCTCCTCGCGCGGATCCGCGACGAGGCCCACCGCTTCGCGATCGAGTACCACCGGCGCCTCCGCGCGAAGCGCACCGTGCGCTCGGAGCTCGACGAGATCCCGGGCCTCGGGCCGAAGCGGAGGACGGCGCTCCTGCGCGCGTTCGGCTCGGCGTCGGGAGTGCGCGAGGCGGGGGCGGAGGAGCTGCGCGCCGCCGGGATGCCCGAGAACGTCGTCTCCGCGATCCTCGCCTGGGCCGGCGGAGAGGAAGGGTAGGGGCTCCGGGGAGCGTCCGGTATCGTGGCGGGATGGACAGACGCACCTTCCTCGGCTGCGGCGCGTGGGCTGCCGCCGCGCTCGCTTTCGGACCCCCGGCCCGCCGCCTGGTCGCCGGCGAGCCCGCCGCCGACTTGGTCCTCGCGAAGGACTTCGCGCGCGTGCAGAAGATCGGCGACGGGCTCTGGTCCGTCGTGTCGACGCCGATGCGCGACGGGAAGTTCCTCGCGACCACGGTCTCCAACGGCGGCCTCGTCGCGGGAAAGGAGGGCGTGCTCGCGATCGAGGGGTTCAACACGCCCGAGGGCGCCGCGTGGCTCTCGGACCTCTCGCTCGAGCTCACGGGCAGGCGGCCGACGCACGTCGTCCTCACGCACTTCCATCCGGACCACAGCGGCGGGCTCGCGGGGTACCCGCGCGGCGCCGAGGCCCCGGCGATCGTCGCGACGAAGGAGACGCGGCGCCTGCTCCTCGAGAAGCTCCACAAGGACCCGCCCGCGGGAGAGGGCGACCTCGCGAAGGCGGGGACGAGGCTCCTCCTCCCGGACACGATCCTCGTCGATCCGTCGAAGCCCGTGACGATCGACCTCGGCGGCCGGAAGGCGCGGCTCGTCCCGCGCGGCGGCCACACGCCGAGCGACCTGACCGTCGAGGTCGATGCGCCGCGGACGATCTTCACCGGCGACCTCTTCTTCAACGGGCTCTTCCCCTACTACGGCGACGCGATCCCGAGCCGGCTCGCGGAGACGGTCGCGGCGATCCGCAAGGAGGACCACGCGGTCTACGTGCCCGGCCACGGGCCGCTCGCGGACACGGCGCAGCTCGCGCCCTACGCCGCGCTGCTCGAGGACGTGGGCGCCGCCGCGCGGAAGGCGGTCGGGAACGGCACGCCGGCGGAGGAGGCGTGGAAGTCCTACGTGATCCCCGAGTCGCTCGGCGCGTGGGCGCTCTTCCGGCCGGATGTCGCGCGGTTCGCCTTCGAGGCGTGGGAGAGGGAGCTGAAGGGCGCGTAGCCGCCGGCTTTCACCCGTCGCCGCCGGAGGCGATAATCCCGGCATGGGAGGTGATCTCGACCGAGCGCAAGGGGATGGTCGAGGAAGGGCTCGCGCTCGCGGCGATCCACCGGAACGTTACCGTGAAGCTCCCGCTCACGGGCGACGGCCTCGCGGCCTGCCGCGATCTCACGCGCCAGAACGTGAAGACGAACGTCACGCTCTGCTTCGCGCCGGTGCAGGCGCTGCTCGCCGCGAAGGCGGGCGCGACCTTCGTGAGCCCCTTCATCGGGCGGCTCGACGACCTCGGCGAGACCGGGATGGACATCATCACGGACATCCGCGAGATCTTCGACAACTACGGGTTCGGGACGGAGATCCTCGTCGCGTCCGTGCGCTCGCCGAACCACGTCCGCGCCGCCGCGAAGATCGGCGCCGACGTGTGCACGATCCCGCCGAAGGTCCTCGGCCAGCTCCTGAAGCACCCGCTGACCGACTCGGGGCTCGCGCAGTTCCTCGCCGACCACGAGAAGTCCAAGGGGAGGTAGCGGGCCGCCGCAGCAGACGCGCCTCGCGCGCTGCGGAGCGGCCTCATTGCGGTGCACCCGTGCGAGCGGGCCTGGATCGAGGCGCTCACGGAGGGAACGACACGGATGACCGTCCAGTCGCGCGCCGACCTGCGGGAGCTCGTCGATCTCGGGAAGCTCGCCGCGCGCCTCCTCGGACGGCTCGCGCGTGCGGCACGGCCCGGCCTGACGACCGGGGACCTCGATGCGCTCGCCGCGGGCATGCTTCGCGGCACCGGTGCGGAGAGCGCGCCGCGGCGGCAGTACGGCTTCCCGGGCCACGTCTGCCTCTCGCGGAACGACGAGATCGTGCACGGCGGCCCGGGCGCGGCCGTGCTCCGGCCGGGCGACGTGCTGAAGGTCGACGTGACGATCGAGCGGGGCGGCTACGTGGTCGATACCGCCTGCACCGTGCTCCTCCGGGGCGCCCCGGCCCCCGCGTCGCGCCTCGCCGCCTGCGCGCGCCGGGCGTTCGCCGCGGCGCTCGACGAGC
>JAKLKT010000248.1 GCA_023150495.1 Planctomycetota bacterium | reverse complement strand
GCGGACCGCGTCCACGTCGGCCGTGGTCAGCTCCTCGATGCGCGCCGAGGACGTGCACGCCGCGACGAGGAGGAGCGGCGCGAGGGCCCTCATCGCATGCCTCCCATGTCGTGGCCATGGTGCGTCGGCGGGGCCGCGGGCACGGGCTTTCCCGTGAGCGCGTCGGACGGGGCCTTGCGCGGCGCCTCCTCGGCATCGGGCGACGCCGGGTGCCCGGGAGGCGGAGGGGGCATCGGGGGCAGCGCGGAGCACGCGCCGAGGAGCGCCACGAGGGCGGCGCCCGCGAGGGCCCGGGGAAGGCGCCTACTTCCCATGGTCGCCGCCTCCACCCTTCTCCCCTTCCCCGGCCCCCTTCCCCTCGGCCGCCTTGGCCGCGATCTCCTTCGCCTTCTTCAGCGCCGCCGCCGGGTCCTTCCCGACCGACTCGACGCACTCCGGCGACGAGAGCCGGATGAGGTCGTCGCCGACCAGCGCGAACGCGTTCGGCGCGACCTCCTTGCCCGTGACCGGGCACGTCCGATTGCCGATGTCGCGCACCTTCCCGTTCGTCGCCTTCACCAGCGTGATCTGCGACTCCTTCCGCGCCTCCTCGACGCAGTCCTTGCAGCAGAGGGGGATCTCGTAGCCCTGGAGGACGACCGTCGGCGCGTCCTTCTCGGGGATCGCCTCGCCCGTGACCGGGCAGGTCGTGTTCGCGGCCCGCTGGATCCTCGGATACGCGGCCGCGTGGGCGCGGTCCGGGCCCTTGCGGATCTCCGCCGCGCAACGGACGCAGCACATGTAGATCCGGCCCTTCGGCGTGTCGACGAAGAGCTTCGTCGACGCGCGCTTTCCCATGATGGGGCAGGTCGCGTTCGGGAAGACGGGGACGTCGACGGCCGGCGCATCGGCGGCGAGGGCCGCGCCCGCGACCAGCAGGGCGGAGACGAGCTTCCGGACGGACATTCTCGGGACTCCTTTCCGGCACGTCGGCCGGCGAAGCGGTTTCGTCAGGGGCGGACGGACGGCCGCGCGCCCCATTACAGCAGACCTTTGTCGGACAGGTCGAGCCGGCGCAGGCGCAGCGCGTTGACGATGACCGACACGGAGCTCAGGGCCATCGCGGCGCTCGCGATCATCGGGTCGAGCAGGAGCCCGAGGGCCGGGTAGAGCGCGCCCGCCGCGATCGGGACGCCGAGCGCGTTGTATCCGAACGCGAACGCGAGGTTCTGCCGGATGTTGCGCATCGTGGCTCGGGAGAGCGCCCGGGCCCGCACGATGCCGCGCAGGTCGCCCCGGACGAGGGTGATCCCCGCGTTCTCCATCGCGATGTCGGTGCCCGTGCCCATCGCGATCCCCACGTCCGCGCGCGCGAGCGCCGGGGCGTCGTTCACGCCGTCGCCTGCCATCGCCACGACGCGACCTTCCGCCTGGAGCCTCGCGACGACCTCGGCCTTCCCGGTCGGGAGGACATTGGCCTCGATCTCGTCGATGCCGGCCTTCCGGGCCACGGCCTCGGCCGTGGTCCGGCTGTCGCCCGTGAGCATGACGACCCGCACTCCCTCCCCCCGGAGGGACCGGATCGCCCCGGCCGAGGTCGCCTTCAGGGGGTCGGCGACGCCGAGGAACCCCGCGAGGACGCCGTCCACCGTCACGTAGACCACCGTCTCGCCCTCGCGCCGGCGCGCCTCGGCCGCCTCGGCCAGCGCGCCCGGGCCCGCGCCTCCGTTCCCGACCGCCACGCGCCGGCCCCCTACGACCCCCCGGATCCCCTTCCCCGTGACGGACGAGAAGTCCTCCACGGGGGCGAGCCCGAGGCCGCGCTCGCGCGCCCCGGCGACGATCGCCGACGCGAGGGGGTGCTCGCTCGCCCGTTCGACGCTCGCGGCGAGCCGGAGGACCTCCGCCTCGTCGAAGCCCGGCGTCGCGACGACCGACGCGACCTTCGGCTTCCCCTCGGTGAGCGTCCCCGTCTTGTCGACGACGAGCGTGTCCACCTTCGCGAGCCCCTCGATCGCCTCGGCGTCGCGGATCAGGATCCCGGCGGTCGCGCCGCGGCCGGCCGCGACCATGATCGACATCGGCGTCGCGAGGCCGAGCGCGCACGGGCACGCGATGATCAGCACCGCGACCGCGTTCACGAGCGCGTAGGTGAACGCCGGCTCGGGTCCCGCCGCGAGCCAGACGACGAAGCTCGTCACGGCGACGAGCACGACCGCGGGCACGAACCATGCCGAGACGAGGTCGGCGAGCCGCTGGATACGCGCGCGGCTCCTCTGCGCCTCCGCCACGACCTGCACGATGCGGGCGAGGAGCGTGTCCGCGCCGACGCGCTCGGCGCGCATGACGAAGCCGCCCGTCCCGTTGATGGTCCCGCCGGTGACGCGATCGCCTTCGGACTTGGCGACCGGCAGGGGCTCGCCCGTGACGAGCGACTCGTCGACGGAGCTCCGCCCCTCGAGCAGGACGCCGTCCACCGGGACCTTCTCCCCGGGACGGACCCGGAGGCGATCCCCGGCCTGCACGTGGCCGAGCGGGATGTCCTCCTCGCTGCCGTCCTCGCGGACGATCCTCGCGTCCTTCGGCGCGAGGGAGAGCAGCGAGCGGAGCGCGTCCGACGTGCGGCCGCGGGCGCGGAGCTCGAGGACCTGGCCGACCAGCACGAGCGCCGTGATCACCGCCGCCGCCTCGAAGTAGAGCGGGACCCTGCCGTGCGCCCGGAGCGACTCCGGGAGGAGGCCCGGCGCGATCGTCGCGAATGCGCTGTACGCGAAGGCCACCCCGGTCCCGAGCGCGATCAGGGTGAACATGTTGAGCCTCCGCGCGACGACCGAGGCGTAGCCGCGGATGAGGAACGGCCATCCGCCCCAGAGCACGACGGGCGCGGCGAGCGCGAGCTGGACCCAGGCGGACGCGCGCGGGGACAGCACCCGGTCGAGCGGCCGGCCCGGGATCATGTCGGCCATCGCGATGGCGAACACCGGGAGCGTCAGCGCGAGGCTCCCGCGCAGACGGCGCGTCATGTCCCGGAGCTCCCCGTCGTCCCCGCCCGCCGCCGGCAGGAGGGGCTCGAGCGCCATGCCGCAGATCGGGCAGGAGCCCGGCCCGGACCGGACGATCTCGGGATGCATCGGGCAGGTGTACTTCGCCGCCGCGGGCGAGCCGGCGGGCGTCGCCGCCGGATGCGGCCGGTCCCCGGCGTGGCCGTGGGCGTGGCCGTGGCCGTGGGCGTGGCCGTGGCCGTGGCCGTGGCCGTGGCACTTGGCATGGTCGGTCATGGACGTCTCCCTTGTCGCCCGCCGCCGCGGCAGGCGTACCCGGGCAGACGGACGGGACCCTTCGGCATTACACCCGGAAGCGCCGCCTACGATCCGCAGCTGCAGTCGAGACAGCCATGCTCCGTGCAGGTCCCGCAGCTCGCCTCGAGCTGCTTCCGGAGCGCCTTCCGGGCCCTGTGGAGCAGCACCCTCGCGTTGTTCGGCGTGATCCCGCGCTCGGCGGCGACCTGCGCGATCGTCCGGCCCTCGAGATCGACCTTCCGGACGACTTCCCCGTACTCGGCCTTGAGCGCCGGGAGCAGGTCGTGGAGGCACTGGCAGACGACTCCCCGGAGCTCCTCCTCCGCGCCGCCCTCGGGGATCTCGCGCGCCCTCGCCTCGAGCGCCCGCCGCTCGGCGTCCCCGCGCCGGAAGTGGTCCGTGACGGCGTTCCGGAGCAGCCGGTAGAACCAGGCGACCGCGCTCTCGCCGTCGCGGATCGCGTCGCCGCGCTCGACCGTCTTCACGTACGCGGCCTGGAGGATCTCCTCGGCGTCGGCCGCGTTCCCGACCCGGCGCTCGAGGAACGACCGGAAACGCTTATGCGCCGCAACGAGGGTCCCCACCACGTCGGAGGGCGGGAGCGCCGCATCCTCCTCGCCGGGGCCTGCCGCGCCGCGCTTCACGCCCGACATCCTACGCCGGCCGTTCCCCGCTACCCGACCGAGAGCCCCCAGCGCTCGATGGTCTCCCGCGCGAGCGCGCGGATCTTCCAGTCCGGCAGCCGGTGGAGCTGCTGGACGATCACGCGCGACGGGTCGATCTCCTGGTAGCGCCCCGGATCGTCCTCGATCGCCTCGACGAACGCCTGGACGATCGCCGTGTACCCCCTCCCGTGCGCGTCGCGGTGGCCGAGCGCCGCGCAGCATGTCGCGAGCGCGGCGCGCGGCGACGGTCCCTCCGCGATCGCCGTGAGCTGCGCGTTCCGCTCGAGCATGGAGAGGACCTCCGCGGAGCTGAAGCCGCTCCTGAACGCGAGCTCGAGGTTGCGGAACGGGTGCTTCATCACCGGGAGGTGCAGCATCGCGTCCACGAGGTGGGCATCCTCGTGCTTCAGGACCTCGCAGGAGAGGTCGATCTCCGCCTCGAGGTAGAGGCGCCCGTCGACGTCCGCAGGGTCGTCGAGCGCGGCCAGGGGCAGGTCCTCGAGGGCCGGCTCGCGGAGGATCTCCTCCTTCCGCGGCGCGAGGCGCGCCCGCCGCCGCAGGATCTCGCCCTCCCACCGCGCGATCGCGTGCAGGTCGATGAGCACGAGCCCCTCGAGCGCGAGGCCGGCGAGGTCCCCGCCGCCCGCCCACTCCTGGTACCCCGACAGGTGGCGCGTGCCGGTCCACGCGACTTCGCGTTCCACCTCGGCGCCGCGCACCCGCACGCGGGCGCGCGGCTCGCGCCGGACGAGCTCCGCGAGCATCGCCTCGGGCGGCCCGCCCGAACGCTGCCCGAGCACGAGCAGGAGCCCGTGCGCCGCGAGCTCCCTGACGAGCGGCTCGTCCGTCTCCTCCGTCGGGTCCATGAGCTTGCCGACGAACGAGTAGTCGATCGGCGTGCCCGGCGGGCCGAGCCTCCGCCCGGTCGTCTGCTCGTAGACCCGCCGCGCCCACTCGTGGAACTCGCGGAACGACTCCCGCTCGCCGGTCGCGGCGTAGTGGCGGTAGCGCGCGGTCGTTCCCTTCACGAACGCCGTCACGAACGCATGAACCGGGGGGGGTGCGGGGGCCGGCACGGCCTCGGCCTCGGCGGCGGTCACGCCCCGCTCCCGCGCCCGCTCGACCAGCGCCCTCGCGCGCGGCTTGTCGCCTTCGATCGCGGCCGTGCGGCTCGCGAGGAGGAGAGCGAGCCCCTCCCCCGCCGCCCCCTCCGATTCGAACAGGCGCCCCGCCTCGGCCAGCGCCTTCCGGCCCGCGCGCCCGGCGATCTCCTGCACGCGCTCCGCGAGGCTCTCCTCCGCGGGCGCGAGGCGGTAGGCCTCGCGGGCGTACGCGAGCGCGGCGCCGAGGTCGCCACGCTGGTCCGCGACGATCGAGAGGCCGATGAACGGCGCCGGATG
>JAKLKT010000247.1 GCA_023150495.1 Planctomycetota bacterium | reverse complement strand
AGAGCGAGAGGAGCCGCGTCGCGGAGCGGCTGCCCGAGCTCAAGTTGCCCCTCGAGGTCCATGCGAAGGCGATCGAGATCCTGGAGCACGTCCTCGCGGAGGCGCGCGCCGGCCGCCACTTCGACTTCGGCGCCATGACCTCCATGGTCCGCTTCGCCGCGGAGGCCGCGCGGGCGAGCGGCACGCAGCTCATGGCGGCCACCCAGCTGCCGCGGGAGAGCCCCGCTTCCTTCGACCACTCGATCAACACGTTCCTCATCGCGACCGCGATGATGGAGCCCGTCGCGCGCGACGCGAAGGAGCTCGAGGTCTTCGCGCAGGCCGCGCTTCTGCACGACATCGGCAAGGGCACGCTGCCCCCCGAGCTCGTGGAGAAGGCGGGCCCGCTCACGTCCGAGGAGGAGCGGCTGCTCCGGCGGCACTGCGAGTACGGCGCGAAGCTCCTCGCGCGCATGCCGCACGTCGATCCGCTCGCGGTCGAGGTGGCGTACTGCCACCACATGCGCGACGACGGGCACGGCTACCCGCGCCCGATCCTGCCGATCAAGCCCGGCCCCGTGGCGAGCATGGTGCAGGTGGGCGACCTCTTCGACATGATCGCGGACGCGCGGCCCGCGCAGCGCGGCCTCTCCGCGGACGAGGCGGTCGACCGCATCCTGCGGCTGCCCGGCATGAGGAGCAAGCGCGACCTGCTGCGCCACTTCATCCGCCGCGCGACGAGCTCGCCGCCGGGCTCGGAGGTCACGCTCGAGGGCGGCGAGCAGGGGATCGTCGTCGAGGTCTTCGCGGATGCGCCGCACCATCCGCGCGTGCGGGTTGTCAAGGATCGCGAGGGCCGGCCGGTCGCCGAGCCCTACATGCTCGATCTGCGCGAGGCGGGTCTCGACACGCGACCGGTCACAGGCGTCCGCCTCAAGCCGCGCTGAAAGGGCCGCAGACGCGTCGCGACGTGCAGGGGGTCCGGGGGCGGCGCATTCTTCACGCCCGTGTGACGCGAATCGGGACTCGTGCTCATTGCGCGTCTCCGATTCGCGGGTAACGTGTGCGCCTTCCGCCGGAGACCGCACCAGGAGGTACGACCGAATGCCCGACTCCACGCTCACCCCGTCCGCTTGGCGGGCCGCGCACGCGCGGGGGATCGCTCCACAGCCGATGGTCGCCCCGCGCTTCGACGAGGAGAGGCCGGCGGAGCCGCACCGCGGGTGGCTGTCGTTCCGCGACCTGGCGGCAATCCAGATCGCGGCGGCGCTGAAGGGAGTCGGTCGCGACCTGTCCCCCCGGGAGACCGCGGAGGTGGCATTCGACCTCGCGCACGCGCTCGAGGAGGAGCGCGCGCGCCGGGACCACCGGGTGCCGGGCTAGGCCCCCGCTCCCCCCGCCTTCCGCATCGACCGCGCCATCGCGCCCGCGCTCCCGATGTAGACGACAAGGAAGCAGACGAGCCACGACCCGGCGGCCTTGAGCCGCTCGTCGTGGCCCGTCGCCATGCGTCCGGGGCCCTCCGGCACCTCCTCGAAGGCCGTCACCATGTAGAAGACGAGCGCGCCGAAGGAGACGAGCCCGGAGACGCAGAGGAGCCCGCCGCCGAAGAGCCGGCGCGCGATGTCGTCGCCGAACGCCGGCCTGAGCACGAAGCCGAGGGGCAGATGGATGAGCAGGAAGATCCCCGCGGCGACGATCAGGCCCCAGCAGACGCGCACCATCGCGTCATGCTCGTCCTCGGACCGCCACGCGTAGAGGAGCTGCGCGAGGGCGCCGGCGACGAGCAGCAGCGCGATCATGCGGAACGTGAGCACGAGGCCGTACGACCCGAGGCCCGGCTCCCCCCCGCCCCCCGAACGCCAGCGGAGGATCGCGTAGAGGTAGATGAAGAGGGGCACCGAGCCTACGAGCAGCACCGGAAGCAGGATGGCCGAGGTCAGGATTGACTCCATGGCCACCCATCTGCGCACGGGGGGGCGACGCGGATGGCAGGGCCTCCGCGCCGGTGTTACGCTCCCCCCATGTTCGAGCCCGCCCCGCCCGACGTCTCCTTCCCCGCCCTCGAGCGCGAGCTCCTCGCGCTCTGGAAGAGGGACCGGATCTTCGAGCGGTCGATCGAAGAGGCGAAGGGGCGCCCCCGGTTCACGTTCTACGAGGGGCCGCCGACCGCGAACGGCGTCCCGCACTGGGGCCACGTCCTGACCCGGGTCGCGAAGGACGTCTTCCTCCGCTACAAGACGATGTGCGGGTTCGAGGTCCCGCGCCGGAGCGGCTGGGACACGCACGGCCTGCCCGTCGAGGTCGAGGTCCAGAAGGAGCTGAAGCTCCCCGGAAAGGCCGAGGTCGAGGCGTTCGGCATCGAGGCGTTCACCCGACGCTGCGTCGAGAGCGTCTGGCGCTACATCGGCGAGTGGGAAAGGATGTCGGACCGCGTCGGGTTCTGGCTCCACCGCGAGGGATACGCGACCTACCACCGCTCCTACGTCGAGAGCGTCTGGTGGGCTCTCTCCGAGCTCTTCAAGCGCGGCCTCCTCTACCAGGACATGAAGAGCGTCTGGTGGTGGCCCCAGGGGAACACCGCGCTCTCCGCGGGCGAGGTCGGCGAGGGCTACCGCGCCGTGGACGACCCGAGCGTCGTCGTGCGCTTCCCCGTCGCCGGCAGGCCGGGCACGTTCCTCCTCGCATGGACGACCACCCCCTGGACGCTCCCGAGCAACGTCGCGCTCGCCGTCGGGCCCGACGTCGAGTACCGGGAGATGAGGTCCTCGGCGGAGACGCTCGTCGTCGCCGACGCGCTCGCCGACGCGCTCTTCAAGGACAAGGGCTACGAGAAGGGGAGGGGGCTCCGGGGGAGGGAGATGCTCGGCTGGCGGTACGAGCCGCTCTTCCCGTTCCGGAAGCCCGAAGGGAAGGCCTACGAGGTCGTCGCCGGGGACTTCGTCACGCTGGACACGGGCACGGGCATCGTCCACGTCGCGCCCGCCTTCGGTGAGGACGACAACAGGCTCGCGAAGAAGCTCGGCCTCGCGTTCCTCCAGCTCGTCGAGCCCGACGGCCGCATGTCGAAGGACGCGGGGGACTTCAAAGGCCTCATGTTCAAGGAGGCCGACAAGCCGATCGCGCGGAACCTGAAGGAGCGCGGGCTGCTGTTCAGCCAGGGCACCTACCGCCACGACTACCCCTTCTCCCCCCGCGCCCCCGACGATCCCCTGATGCAGTACGCGCGCAAGTCCTGGTTCATCCGCACGAGCGGGGAGAAGGACAAGGTCGTCGCCAACAACTCCAGGATCCGCTGGCAGCCGGAGCACATCCGCGACGGCCGCATGGGCGACTTCCTCCGGAACAACGTGGACTGGGCGATCAGCCGCGAGCGCTGGTGGGGCACGCCGCTGCCGATCTGGGTGAACGACGTCACGGGGAAGATGGAGACCGTGAGCTCCGTCGCGGAGATCCTCGCGAGGAACCCGCGCGCGTTCGCGAAGTTCGAGGAGGCGAAGCGGAAGGATCCGTCGCTCCACGACGACCTGATGGTCCATAAGCCGTGGATCGACGACGTCACGTGGACGAACCCGGGCGAGAAGGGCGTCTACCGCCGCGTCCCCGAGGTGATCGACTGCTGGTTCGATGCCGGGTCGATGCCCTTCGCGCAGTGGGGCTACCCGCACAAGGGGCGGAAGGAGTTCGAGGCGGCGTTCCCCGCGGACTTCATCACCGAGGCGATCGACCAGACCCGCGGCTGGTGGAACGCGCTCCTCCAGATCAGCACGCTCCTCTTCCCCGACGCGAAGGCGCCGCACCCGTTCAAGAGCTGCGTCTGCCTCGGCCACATCACGGACGAGGAGGGGAAGAAGCTCTCGAAGCGGCTCAGGAACTACGTGCCGCCGATGGAGGCGCTCGAGGCGCAGGGCGCGGACGCCGTTCGATGGGCGCTCTTCGTTTCGAGCGTGCCGGGGCAGAACACGAAGTTCGGCCCTCAGGCGGCGAACGAGGCGACGCGCGATCTCCTCCTGAAGGTCTGGAACGTCTTCTCGTTCCTCGTCACCTACGGGAACATCGACAAGTGGGACCCGCGCGCGCCGAGGCCGAAGGAGCGCGCGACGCTCGACCGCTGGGTGCTCGCGGAGCTCGACGCGACCGTGCACGACGTGCGAAGGGCCTTCGACGGCCTCGAGAGCCACACGGCCGCGCGGCGCATCGCGGCGTTCGTCGACGCGCTCTCCAACTGGTACGTGAGGCGCAGCCGTCCGCGCTTCTGGGCGGGCGGCGACGGCGAGGACAAGCGCGCCGCGTTCGCGACGCTCTACGAGGCGCTCGAGGAGCTCGCGCGGCTCCTCGCGCCGCTCGCGCCCTTCCTCTCGGACATCCTCTACCGGCGGCTGGTGCTGCCGTTCTTCCCCGAGGCCCCGCCGTCGGTCCACCTCGTCCCCTACCCGGAGCCGCGGAAGGAGCGGCAGGACGAGGAGCTTCGCCGGTCGATGGGGCTCGCGCGCGACCTCGTCGCGCTGGGGCTCCGCGTGAGGAACGAGAGCAAGCTCAAGGTGCGGCAGCCGCTCCGCGAGGCGATCGTCGTGCTCGCCGGGGGCGAGAGGCTCGACCGGTTCGCGGACGCGATCGCCGAGGAGCTGAACGTCAAGGAGGTCCGTGCCACGGACGAGCCGGCGAGGTACGTCCACTTCACGGTGGCGCCGAACTTCAAGGCGCTCGGACCGAAGCTCGGCAAGGCGGTGCCCCACTGCAAGAAGGCGCTCGAGCAGGCGGACGGGGCCGCGCTCCATGCCGCGCTCGAGGAGAAGGGCGGGATCACGGTCGAGCTGCCGGACGGGCCCGTGACGCTCACGCGCGACGAGGTGCAGGTGCGCCTCGCGGCGCGCGAGGGCTACGCCGCGGCGAGCGAGCACGGCCGCGTGGTGGTGATCGATACGCGCGTGACCGACGAGCTTCGCCGCGAGGGGCTGGCCCGCGAGGCCCTCTCCCGCATCCAGGGCGCGCGGAAGGAGATGAAGCTCCCCTACGAGGCGCGCATCGAGGTGGCGTACGCGGCCGAGGGCGATCTCGCGCAGGCGATCTCGGAGCACCGCGCCTGGATCATGGGCGAGGCGCTCGCCACGAGGCTCGACGCGGGGGCCCCCGCCGGCACGGTCCACGAGGCCGATGTCGAGGGGTTGCCGTTCCGGTTCGGCATCCGAAGGGTCCGCTGACTTCGAGCAGCTCCACCGTCCGGCCGCGCGCCCCCGCAGCGGCGTACGATGGGCGAATGAAGCACACGCTGCTCGTCGTCGTGGCCTCTGCCGCCATCGGAGCCGCGGCGGCACTGTACTTCACGCCTCAGCCCCCGCCCGCCCGGCCCGCGGCGCCACTGGACGTGCGGGCGCTCCAGCT
>JAKLKT010000246.1 GCA_023150495.1 Planctomycetota bacterium | reverse complement strand
CGCCCTAAGTTCCCTCCGCGCAAGTGGTTGCGACGCCCGTTTCCGGAAAAGATCAGCTAATGGGTGCCGGTGAGGTGGAGGAACTCGCCGTCGTTCTGGCGCGCGAGCTCCGAGAGGTACTCGAGGTCCACACCCGTGTTCCCCATGGCGATCACGTGGACGCGCAGGCGGGCGAAGCGGTTCCTCTCCCGGAACCAGGAGAGCAGCTCGTCCGCCTTCGTGATCTCCCCGTCGGTCGGGGTCCCGTCGGTCAGGAAGAAGAGCGTGTCCGGGGTGTCGGGGAAGTCCATCCGCGCGATCGACTCCGCGTCGCCGAGGCCGAGGATCATCCGCAGCGCGTCGTAGTGGTTCGTCTGCCCCGTCGGTGCGAGCGCGCGCACCGTGCCGATCGCGCTCTCGCCCGCCGTGCCCGCCGGCTGCGGCACGTCCTGCCAGATCCGCACGCGGTCGCTGAAGAAGACGAGGTTGATGCGCGTCCGCGGGTCCAGCTCGCGGATCGACTGCTCGACCTCCTCCTTGCAGACGGCCATCCGCGTCGTGCCCTTGTAGGTGCGCCCCAGCTTGCTCTGCCACTCCTGCGAGACCGAGAAGCCCTGGTTCATCGATTCCGAGATGTCGATCACCCAGCCGACCGTGCGCGTGTAGAGCTTGATCCCGTAGTAGGTGGGCGGCCCGCCCTTCTTCGGCCCCGCCACCGTCCGCCGCTCGTCGGCCTTCGGCTCCTTGGGTTCCGCGGGCTTCCCCTCCTCCCCGAGCCCCTCCTCCATCCTCTTCTCGAGTTCGCCGAGGCTCTTCACCTTCTGCCAGTACTTCATCCACTGCTCTTTGTTCCAATCCTGGTCCATCCCGGTGAGCGCGACCAGCGACCGCTTGATCGCGTCGTGGACACGGCCGCCCTCGCTGTCGATGCGGCCGATCAGGGCATCGACCGCGGCCCTGTCGCCGATCGCGCGGAAGGCGTCGGTCGTCGCGACCTTAACCTGCCACGCCGCGTGCATGATGTTCCGCTCCCACTGCGGGATCGTCGCGCCCGCGGCGGCGCCGAAGAGGCCGAGCGCGTCCATCGCGGCGATCCGGACCTTCGGGTTCGGCGAATCGGCGGCGAGGCGCGCGACGGGCGCGATCGCCTCCGCGTCGCCCACCTGCGCCAGCGCGCGCGCCGCGTTCGCCTGCACGAGCCAGAAGGAGTCGGCGAGCGCCTTCCGCAGCGCCGGCGCGGCCTCCGCCTGCCTCAGGTTGCCGAGCGTGCGGCAGATCGCGGCGCGGCCGAGCTTGCCCGCGCGCTCGTACCCTTCCCCGCGGAGCCACGCGAGCACCTCCGGGTCCTCCGTCTTGTCGAGGACCAGCGCGATCACCTCGCGCACGCGGTCCGACGCGCGCGCGTCGAGCAGCGAGAGGAGCAGCCGCGCCGTCTTGACGTTCTGGCACCGTTCGAGCCCCTTGATCTTCCCCGCGAGGAGCTGCGCGTCGGTCTCGTTCGCGATGTCGCGCAGCTCGCGCGAGCTCGCCTCCTCGATGTCGGTCTCGCTCCGCTTCTCGCGGTTCGTCGCCTCGACGTCGCCGCGCCTCCCCATCACGCGCTCGCGCCAGCGGTCGTCCACGTACTCGGGCGCCTGGCCCCACGCCTCCTTCGCCGCCACGCGCGGCTCCTTCGCCTCGCGCAGCAGCCGGACGAACTTCACGAACGCCTCCCGCTCCTCCTCCGCGAAGATCTCGAACCACGACCAGGAGCGGACGTGCATCTCGTAGGTCATCTGCTTCGCGGTCGCGGCCTGGAACATGCGCTCGACGGGGTCGTCCTGCGGCCCGCGCGAGGCGATCTTCCTCGCCTTGTCGTCCCAGCGCGAGCCGCTGCCGCTCACGGTCACCCCCTCGTAGGCGCAGAACGTGGCGAAATCCTTCGCCCGGGGATGGAGCTTGCTGAGCCAGTGCGCGGCGCCGCGGAAGATCCACTGGGGCAGGTCCTTCTCGTGCGTGCCGCCGGAGTGGTAGGTCGAGATGCAGAGGTGCCCGATCATGTGGCGGCACGTGAAGTGGAGCTGGTCGTCGTCGCGGCCCGCGATGCAGAAGCCGTTGCCCGCGCCGCCCGGCAGCCTGCCCGAGCCGCCGCCGTAGAGGAGGTTCGTGTCGGGGTGCCCCCAGTGGACCCCCGAGAACGAGCGGCGGTTCGTCTCCGAGTGGACGAAGACGATGAGCGAGCGCATCTCGCGCGGGGCGCCGAAGACCTTCTCGAAGTCGCGCCGGGCGAGCTCCGCCCGCTGGAGGTAGAGGTGCAGCAGCTCGTGCTTGAACGCGAGGCGCACGCCGCCGCCGCGCGTCACGATCTGGAGCCGCGGGATGTCGGTCACGACGACGTAGTGCGGGCTCGTCGCCGCCTCGATCCCCTTGCCGCCGATCTTCCGCTGGGCCTCCGCGATCTTCTCCGCTTCCGCGTGGCCGTCGCGCAGGCCGTCCTTCTGCTTCCACCGCGCGCAGACGGAGCAGTGGATCCCCCACGACGCGGCGTGCCTGAGGAGGAAGCTCTCGAGGCTCGCCATCTTGTAGTCGCCGTCGTGCCCGTCGCCGGGACGCCACGGCTTCGGCGAGAGGCCGCGGTTGACGAGGTCGCAGATGCTCGGGTCGCCCGGCGCCCGCACCGGCGACCCCAGCGACTCGCAGTCGGAGGGCCCGACGTCGCAGGTGCATGCGTCGTCCTCCGCGCGCGCCGCGCCGAGAGCGAGGAAGACCACGAGGAGGCGGAGTCGCACGCTCAGGCCATTCTACGCGGGAGGCCGTCGAAGAAGTCGACGGCGCCCGTCTCGAGCGAGTACTCGGCGCCGATCACGCGCAGGCCGTCGGTCTGGATGAGCCGCTCGAGCACATCGGAGCCGTGGCGGAGGTGGGCGGCCGAGGCGCGGACGTTCGCCCGCACGGCATGCGTTACGAGCGCGTCCGCGTCGTAGCCGGCCGCGAGGAGCTCCTCGACGGAGGGGCGCACGCGGTCGACGATCGAGCGGAGGTTCTTCGACTGGATCTCCGTGGGCCGGCGCAGCTCCTCGATCGTCGCGAGGATCGCGCCGCACTGCGAGTGGCCGAGGACGACGACGAGGCGCGTGCCGAACCGTTCGGCGGCGAACTCGACGCTGCCGATCTGGGACGGCGCGACGATGTTGCCGGCGACGCGGATCACGAAGAGGTCCCCGAACCCCTGGTCGAATACGAGCTCGGCGGGCACGCGCGAGTCGGAGCAGCCGAGCACGATCGCGATGGGCCGTTGCCCCGCGAGCAGGCCCGTGCGCCGGGCGTCGGTGAGGAGCGGGCCGCGCGTGCTCTCGCCGGAGACGAACCGGCGGTTCCCCTCGCGGAGGCGTTCGAGCGCTTCGTCGGCGGGGAGAGCGTGCATGCGCGCCATCGTAGCGGAAGTTGGGGGGCTCCGGGGGCCGCGGCTCAGGCCCTTCCCGCGGGAGCCGATCGTTCATGCATGCGAGGGCATGGGGCCCCGGCCAGGCGTCGGTGGATCGACCGGACGGCGGATGTCTTCGTGCTGCTGCCCGCGGGGTTCGGGGCGCTCTTCCTGATCCTCGACCTCGTTCCCGCTGAGGGGATGCGGGCGCCGAGCAGCGCGCCGCTGCTCGCGTGGGGCGTGCTCATGACCCTCGCGCTCCGTGTCTGGTTCCGCGCCGAGGACCGCTGGGCGCACCGCCGGAGGCTCCGGGCGGCCTACCGCATGCGTCGCCTCGGGGGTGCGCGCGACCCCAAACTGCGGCACGCGTGCCGCACCCTGCCGTCGTAACCCGTTGCCGTTCGGCCGGTTAGGAGCGCCGAAACCGGAAAAGATCAGACTAATGGGTGCCGGTGAGCTGGACGAACTGGCCGCCGTTCTCCTGGGCGAATGCGGGCAGGAACTCGAGCTCGACGCCCATCTGGCCCATCGTGATCACGTGCACCCGGAGGCGCGCGAAGCGGTTCTGCTCCTTGAACCACGACCGCAGCTCGTCGGTCTTCGTGATCTCGCCGTCCGTCGGCGAGCCGTCGGTCAGGAAGAAGAGCGTGTCCGGCGTGTCGCAGAAGGACGCCGACCACGGGTCCCTCCCGTCCTCGGTGCCGAGCACGAGCCGGAGCGCGTCGTAGTAGTTCGTCTGGAGCTTGCAGTCGATGTTCTGCACGGCCGAGATCGCGTTCTCGCCGCTCGTGCCCGCGGCCACGGGCGACGTCTGCCACGCGCGCGCCGTCGTGTTGAAGAAGTAGAGGTTGAGGCGCGTCCGCGGGTCCATGTCCTTGATCGCGTAGGCGATCTCCTCCTTCGCCACGTCGATCTTCGTCGCGCCCTTGAACTCGTGGCCGAGCTTCGCCTCCCAGTCGTCCGAGACCCGGAAGCCGGTCTTCATCGACTCGGAGATGTCGAGCACGTAGCCGACCGTCCTCGCGTAGACCTTGATCCCGTAGTACGTGGGCCTCTTCGGCGAGTCGCGGGCCACCGTCCCGCCCCCCTGCGGCGCGGCCGGGGTCGCCCCCTCCTTCTGGAGCTCCTCCTTCATCTTCTTCTCGATGTCCCCGAACTTCTTCATGTGGGTCCACCACTTGAGCCATTCCTCGCGCGTCATCTCCCGGTCGTAGCCGGAGATCTTCCTTAGCGCCTCCTGGATCTCGTCCTGGACCCGGCCGCCCTCGGTGTCGAGCCGCCCGATGAGCATGTCCATCGCCTTCGTGCTGCCGATGGCGCGGAACGCGTCGCAGGTCGCGACCTTGACCTGCCACGCGGGGTTCATGAGGTTCGACTCCCAGAGAGGGATCGTGTCGGCAGCGTCGGCCCCGAACAGCCCGAGCGCGTCCATCGCGGCCATCCGGAGCTTCGGCGCCCCCGCCGTGGCCGCCATGTTCGCGAGCGTCTTGATCGACTCCGCGTCGCCGAGCTGCCCGAGCGCGCGCGCCGCGTTCGCGCGCACGAGCCAGAAGGAGTCCGCGAGCGCCTCGCGGCAGAGCGGGATCGCCTCCTTGTCCCCGCGCATGCCGAAGGCGCGGATGAGCGCCGCGCGCGCGAGCTTCCCGGCGCGCTTGTAGCCCTCGCCGCGGAGCCACGCGATCACCTCGGGATCCTCCGTCCGCTCGAACATCAGCGCGATCACGGCGCGCACGCGCTCCGAGTCGCGCGAGTCCATGAGCGAGACGAGGAGCCGCGCCGTCTCGACGTTCTTGCACATCTCGAGCCCGCGGATGCGGCTCGCGAGGAGCTGCAGGTCCTCCTCCGATCCGTTGTCGGCGAGCTCCCGTCCGGTCGCGTCGCCGAGCTCCTTCGCCTTTTCCTTCTCCTTCTCGGTGGCCGCCGCCGACGAGCGCTTGCCGAGGACGAACTCGCGCCAGCGGTCGTCGACGATCTCGGGCGCCTGCTCCCACGCCGCCTTCGCC
>JAKLKT010000245.1 GCA_023150495.1 Planctomycetota bacterium | reverse complement strand
CGTCGCGCTCGTGAGGGGGAAGCACGCGATGGTCGGCTGGCTCTCGATCCCGAAGGGATGGAAGAAGGGCGAGAAGCTCCCGGTGCTCGTCACGGTCGAGGGCGCGGGCTGCGGCTTCCTCGGCCGCGCGCGCGACGCGGCGGGAACGCGCGGGTCCCGCGGATTCCTCGTGCTCGCGCCGTGCTCGCTCTCGAACACGAACGCGCTCGAGGAGGCGAAGTACCCCTGGTACACGAAGGAGCAGCTCGACGAGGGCGCGCGCGACCGGATCCGGTTCGACGTGGAAGGGCTCCTCGCGCTGCTCGAGCTCGTGCAGCAGCGCTACGGCGCGAGCGACAGGTTCGCGATCACGGGATTCTCCGGCGGCGGGAACCTGTGCTACGCGATGACCGTGATCCACCCGCAGCGCGTGATCGCGAGCGTGCCCGCGTGCGCGAACTTCACGGGCGCGGGCTTCGCCGACGCGCAGCAGGTCGAGGGCGGGCCGCCGGTGCGGATCCTCACGGGCGAGAAGGACGAGCACCGGGACTTCACCTTCGGCAACAAGGACATGCCCGGGATCGAGCCGCAGACGGACAACGCGGTGAAGGCGCTCGAGGGCCTCGGCTTCAAGGACGTGACGCGGGAGATGCTCAAGGGCGTGGGCCACAGCGCCTGCGCGGCGCAGGTCTGGGAGCGGATCGACGCGGTTTCCGCGAGGCGATGAGGGGGGGGCTCCGGGGGACGGCGAGCTCGCCGCCCCCGCCGTGCGCCACGGGTTCGAGGCCTTCCATCTCCGGGTGCGGATCGACGCGGAAATGCGGACCCCAAGGTC
Organism: Planctomycetota bacterium; assembly: GCA_023150495.1. Taxonomy (GTDB): domain Bacteria; phylum Planctomycetota; class PLA2; order PLA2; family PLA2; genus PLA2. The sequence continues at coordinate 4,583 of JAKLKT010000245.1, read as the reverse complement.
CGCACACGGCGGCTGCAACCCATTGGCCTCCAACGGGATACGCGTGCCCGACCCGGTACCGAGTACATGGCCCTACTCGATGGTCAGGGGGAGGTCGGTGACGTAGGACTCGTAGGCGGACGAGTCGGGCAGGCGGACGCGCATGATCGCGGGACCCTTCGCCGCGTCCTTCGGGACCCTCATGGGGCCGCGGTAGATCCCGCCCGGAGCCCGCTCCTTCAGGTCCGCGGTGAGCTTGCGTTCCGCGCCCGCGGCGTCCTTGCAGACGAGCTGGACGAGGACCCTCTCGCCTTCGGGCAGGAACTTCTCGTCCATGAGCCACGAGAACGCGGCGTCGCGGTCGCCGCGGCTGCCGATCCGGATCCGGACGTCGTTCTCCTTCCCGCGCTTCAGCGTCTCGCCCGCCCACGCGAAGTCGAACGGGCGCTCCGTGCCGGGAACGAAGATCGGGGCTTCCCTCGGGGAGGCCGCGAACGCGCACGAGCCCGTGATCGCGGTCTCGCCGGCCCAACGGATGTGATACGAGACGAGATCCCCGCTGCACGTCATCCCGAACCCCGTGTGCACGACATCGGTCCCGGGCTCGCGGAAATCGGGGATGTCGAACATCCCGCACTTGGGATTGGCGGCGATCCGCTCGTCCCCACCCGTGAGGTCGCCGTCGGCGTTCCGGTCGAGATAGAGGATGTCGCGGACCTTGAACTTCGCGGCCTCCGCACTGGAGTCCAGCACCGCCCACACGCGCGTCTCGCCGTCGGGACCGAACAGGAAGAGGCAGTAGAGCGGCGACTTCAGCTCCGGGAGCTTCCGGATCGTGCGATCGACCTTCGCGAAGTCGATCGGTTTCGGCTTTCCCGACAGCGCGCCGCCGAGCGCGCCGAGGCCGCCGTCCGCCGCCTCCTCCTGCCCCGGAGCCCCCTCCTCCTCCTGCGCGGAGACGAAAGCGGCGAAGAGCAGCGGCAGCGCGAACCTCCGCAAGGCGGGCATCTCCCGCCGCGATTCTACTGCGGAAGCGTGCCGGCGCTCCGGAGCGCGTAGCTGACCGCCTCGGAACGCGAGCGCAGGCCGAGCTTGCTGTACAGGTGCTTCAGGTGCGACCGCACCGTCGAGGGCGCGACCTGCATCTTCTCGGCGATCTGCCGGTTCGAGAGGCCGTCGCCGACGAGGCGCAGCACCTTCAGCTCCTGCGGCGTGAGCCCCTCCGGGGTCCCCGTGGGCAGCGGCCGCTCGGCGGGACGCTCCGCGGCGGGCGCGGGCATCTCGCAGAAGAGCAGCGCGCGGCCGACGAGCGTGCCGTGCGGGTCGTGCGCCGCGGCGGCGTTGGCCTTGAGGCGCGCCGCGCGCGGGGCCGCGATCGAGAGCTCCGCCGTCGCGACCTCGTCCGAGGAGGACGCGCCGCGCCAGAACTCTGCGAGTTTCGGATCCTGGAGGAGGCTCTGCAGCGTGCGGCCGCGGCTCGTCTCGGCGTCGAGGCCGATCACGCGCTGCGCCACCCGGTTGAGCCACGTGACGCGCCCTTGCGCGTTCGTCAGCACGAGCCCCACGCCGAGCCCGTCAAGGGCGCGAACGACGAGGCCTTTGTCGATGGATTCCACTTCGAGGTTGGCTTTGCTCACGTACGGGACATTTTATCCCCGAGGGGAAGGGCACCTAGAATCGTCGCGCGGCGGCGCGCCCCGTGCGGCGGAAAGCCGCTCGCCGCGCGGGAATCAGGATCCCGCCGTACGGAATGGGGCTACGCGGAGTACCCGTTCGGGTTCCCGCTCTGCCAGCGCCAGGAGTCCGCGCACATCGCGGCGATCCCCCTCGTCGCGCGCCACGAGAGCGCCTCCGCGGCGAGGCCGGGATCGGCCCAGCACGACGCGATGTCGCCGGGCCTCCGCGCGACGACCTCGTACGCGATCCTCTTCCCCGACGCCTCCTCGACCGCGCGCACCATCTCGAGCACGCTGCTCCCGCGGCCCGTGCCGAGGTTGTAGGCGACGCAGCCCTTCGTCTTCGCGAGCGCGTCGAGCGCGGCGAGATGGCCGAGCACGAGGTCGACGACGTGGATGTAGTCGCGAACGCCGGTGCCGTCGGGCGTCGGCCAGTCGGCGCCGAAGACCCTGAGCTTCGGGAGCCGCCCCACCGCTACCTGAAGGATGTACGGCACGAGGTTGTTCGGGATGCCGCGCGGGTCCTCGCCGATCTTCCCGCTCGCGTGCGCGCCGACCGGGTTGAAGTACCTGAGCAGGATGATCCGCCAGTCCCTCTCCGCCCGCGCGAGGTCGCGGCAGATGTCCTCGATCATGAGCTTCGTCCGGCCGTACGGGTTCGTGGGGCCGAGCGCCGAGCCCTCGGTGAGCGGGAGCCGCGCCGGCTCGCCGTAGACGGTCGCGGACGACGAGAAGACGAGGTCCTTCACGCCGTGCCGCTTCATCGTCTCGAGCAGCACGAGCGTCCCGGTCACGTTGTTCGTGTAGTAGCGCAGCGGGATCTCGCCCGACTCGCCGACCGCCTTCAGCCCGGCGAAGTGGAGCACCGCGTCGAAGCGCTTCGCCTTGAAGACGGCGTCGAGCGCCGCGGCGTCGAGGAGGTCGACCTTCCCGAACTGGAGCTTTTTCCCCGTGATCTCGCCGACGCGGCGGAGCGACTCCTGCGAGCTGTTCGAGAGGTTGTCGACGACGGTGACGTCGTAGCCGTGGTTCAGGAGCTCGACGCAGGCGTGCGATCCGATGTACCCGGCGCCGCCGGTCACGAGGACGGACTTGGCCATACTTCGTTGTCGGCCGCCCGCGGCGCGTTCATTACAGGGGGCTCCGGGGGCAGCCTCACCGCCCGAAGTGCCGCGCGAGCTCGACGACGAGCTTCACGGTCTCCGCGAGGTCGCCCGGGTGGACGAGCTCGACCGCGGAGTGGGTATAGCGCAGCGGGAAGGCGAGGGAGACGACGCGCGGCCCTTCCGCCTGGAAGGGCTTCGCGTCGGTGCCGCCGCCGCTGAAGACGACCTGGAGCCGGATGCCCCTGCTCTTCGCGACCGCCGCGACCTCCTTCCAGAGCTCGGGCGGGATGATCGTCGCGTTGTCGAGCACGCGGAGGCACGCGCCCTCGCCGAGCTTCGCGGGACCCTGGTCGGGAGTGAGCCCCGGGAAGTCGCCCGTCGAGCAGCTGTCCACGGCGAAGGCCCAGTCGAGCTGGTGCCTCCGGGCGAGGAGCGCGGCGCCCCGGAGCCCCACCTCTTCCTGCACGCTGAAGGCGAAGTGCACGGTCCCTTTCGGCGGCTTCTTCGAGAGCTCCGCGAGCGCCTGCAGGAGGATCCAGCAGCCGGCGCGGTCGTCGAGCGCGCGGCTGCAGACGAGCCTGCCGTTGAGGTCGCGCGGCTCCTTCTCGTAGACCGCGAAGTCGAGGACCGCGACGCCCATGTCGTGCGCCTCGGCGCGGCTCTTCGCGCCGATGTCCACGTAGAGCTCCGTGACCGGCGGGACCTCCTTCATCTCCGCCGCGGGGTCGCGCATCAGGTGCGGAGGCCGCACGGCGACGGCGCCGAGGAGCTGGCCCTTCCCGGTCACGACCCGGAGGAGCCGGCCGACGAGCGTGCGCGGGTCGATGCCGCCGAGCGGCTTCACGCGGAGGAAGCCGTCCTCGCGCACGTCGCTCACGACGAAGCCGATCTCGTCCATGTGCGCGACGAACATCGTCCTCGGCTCGCCCTCGCCGATCGTGGCGACGAGGTTGCCCATCGCGTCGGCGTGGCCGGCGACGCCCTTGGGCAGGTGCGCCCCGACGAGCGCGCGGACGGCGGTTTCGTAGCCGGGGGCGCCCGGCACGGTCAGGAGTTCCTTGAGCAGCGGGTCCATGGGGTGTGCAGAATACCCGGAGCGTGGGCTCCGTCCTCCTGATCGCGCTGGGCATCCTCCTGCTGCTCGCCGGGTTCGCCGGCTGCATCCTGCCGATGCTCCCGGGGCCGCCGCTCGCCTATCTCGCGCTCTTCTGCGTGACGATCGACCGCGGGTGGGCGGTCTACACGACGCTCGAGATCGTGCTGCTCGGGGCGTTCACCGCGGCCGTGACGGCCGTGGATACGCTGATGCCGGTGCTCGGCGCGCGGAAGTACGGCGCTTCGAAGGCGGGCGTGTGGCTGTCGGTCGCGGGCCTCGTGGTCGGGATGTTCGTGCTGCCGCCGTTCGGGTTCCTGCTCGGCGCGTTCGTTGGCGCGCTCCTCGGCGAGCTGCTCGCGGGCAAGGGGAGGGGCTCGATCCGCCCGGCGTGGGGCGTGTTCGTGGGGACGCTTTTGGGCGTCGGCCTGAAGCTCGCCTGCTGCGCCGTGCTCGCGTGGTACTTCGCGAAGGGCGTCTGGTGGCGGTGAGCGCCGCCGGCGACGGACCCGTACTACACTGGAGAAGCATGCGCCGGCTCGCGGTGGTGGCTGTCGCGGCGATCGTGGGGCTCCTGGTCCTCGTCCCCCGGGAGCGAGCGGCCGAGCGAGCGCCGCGCGGCGCGGAGGCCGACGCCCGACCCACCGCGGCCCCGGCAGGGGACCGCGCCGCGGCCGCGGAGAACGAGGACATCGTCATCTCCGACGCCCTCGGCGGAAATGGCGCGCC
>JAKLKT010000244.1 GCA_023150495.1 Planctomycetota bacterium | reverse complement strand
CCGCCCCCTCCCCGGCCGAGGGCGCGTGACGCGCCGGTGAACGTGAAGCGATAAAGGGGGCGCCTCCCTTGAGGCGCCTCCTCTTCCTTCCGGCCCTTCTCCTCGCCTCGTGCGGCTCGACCCCGGAGCCCGTGCCGCAGGAACGGGTCGTGATCGAGCCGAGGAAGCCCAAGGGCGACCCGAAGCGGCCGCCCGAGTGGTTCGACAAGGAGATCGCCGCCGCGGCGGAGGAGCTCCGCACGGGACGGCTCGAGGAGGGGCTCGCGCGCGTCTACGGGGCGCTCTCGGAGGATCCCGCGGGCGAGGACGCGGTCGACCTCGAGGACCTCCTGCGCCGACTCAACCGCGCCGTGCTCGACCTGCCGACGCTCGACGCGACCGTCGAGCCGGAGCGCGAGCCGATCGTGTTCGGCGACCCGGTGAGGATCCGGGTGCGGCTAAGGAACCCGGGGCCGCGGACGGTGCGGGTGCCGGTACGGTCGAAGGGCGCGCCGTCCCCCTCGGCCATGGGCCCGCGCGCGGCGCCGGAGACCTCGAGCGCGCTCTTCGTGCTCGACGTCGTGCGGACGGAGTACGACGTGAACGCGCGCGTGGTCACGTCGCGGAAGCAGGTCCACCACCCGCTCCGCCGCGACCTCGTGCTCCCGCCGCGCGCGACGACCGAGATCGTCCTCACGCTCGAGGGCGCGGGGAACGAGCGCCCGCTCGAGGGGTTCCGCACGTACGCGGTGGGGGGCCAGCTGCGCGCGGCCGTCGTCGAGCTCGAGGGGCTCCGGCGCTACGAGGCGCTGAGGATCCGCCCCGGCACGATCCGCTCGTTCCGGCCGAACTACGAGCACCTGGCCGACGACCCCGTGCGGCGCGTGGCCATGGCCATCGAGCGGCAGGCGCCGACGCACCTCCTCACCGCGGCGGCGCTCGTCCCGCGCGCGGGCCGGGGCGAGGCGGTCGAGGCGCTCGTCGGATCGCTGCGCGGGGGCGGGCCGATGGACTTCGCGGCATGCGCGGCGCTCTCGTACCTGACGAACGCCGGGCTCGGCAGCGATGCCGACGCGTGGCGCTCGTGGTGGGCGCGCGTCGGCGAGCACTATTTCGACGAGACCGATGGGGAGGGGCCCGGGGAGGGGCCGCGCTTCTCCGGCGCGCGGTGACGGCGCGGCTGCAGGCCGCAGGTTGTTCTTCCCGCGGCCTGCAGCCTCGAGCCTACTTCGCCTCGTAGGTGAACTTCTGGCCGCCGACCGCCGCGCCGGCCATGAGCCCGCCCTCGCCGAAGACGAAGACGGCCACGCCCTTGCTGTAGTCGGCCTGCGCGGAGGCGCCCTTCTCGAGCGCGACCGCCGTGGCCTCGGCGCCGAGCTCGTAGTTGCCCCCCTTGAACGCGTCGAACGCGACCTTGTCCTTCAGGAAGATGATCTCCGAGAAGGTCTGCGCGCCGATCTGCAGGCCGACCGTGCCCTGCTTGATCGTGGCGAAGCCGACGTGCTTGCCCTGCTCGTAGACCTGGCCCTTCCCGTGGGCGCCGCCGACGATGAATCCGGCCTTGCCCACCTCGGGGAAGACGACGTAGCCGTAGGCGGTGTCGAACCACTTGCCCACGCCGTGGCCCTTGCCGCGCGTGATCGTCGCCTGGCAGTCGGCATCGAGCGTGTCGGCGGCCGCCTGCGACTCGGGCTTCGTGCTCCCGCAGCCCACGGCCGCGGCGAACAGCGCAATCGCGAAAAGACGCATGGAATCTCCTCCGTGTCCCGCGCACCGCGGGGCCGGGGATCGTAGTCCCCGGCCCCGAGGCCCGCAAGGAAGCCGCTACTTGGCCTCGTAGGCGAACTTCTGGCCGCCGACGGCCGCCTCCGCCATGAGGCCGCCCTTGACCATCACGAAGACCTTGATGCCGCCGCTGTACTCCGAGGCGGCGCCTGCACCCTGCTTGACGGCCACGGCCGAGGCCTGCGCCGTGAGCTCGAAGTTGCCCTCCTGGAAGGCCGCGAGCGCGCTCTTGTCCTTGAAGAAGATCACCTCGGAGAACGACTGGCCGCCGAGCGCGAGGCCGATCGTGCCCTGCTTGATCGTCGTGTAGCCGACGTGCTTGCCCTGCTCGTAGACCTGGCCGCGGCCGTACGCGCCGCCGATCCCGATCGCGCCCTTGCCGATCGACGGGAAGACCCCGTAGCCGTAGGCCGTCTCGAACCACTTGCCGATCGTCGTGTCGCTCGTCTTGAAGTTCTTGATCGCCGCCTCGCACTCGGAATTGAGCGCTTTCGCGTCGGCGTCCGAGTCGGGCTTCGTGCTCCCGCAGGCGACGAGGCCGATGGCGAGCAGGAGAGTGATGATGCGCATGAGTCCTCCGTGTTCTTCCGTTCTTCCGTGGTCAACCTCCGGGATCGTAGACACCGGGAGGCCGCCGGGCAAGGAAGGCGGTCCGGGCCCCGGAACGCGGTCCTCCGGGGGCACCGGCGGGGGCGGAAGGGCCGTCCGGAGGCCGTGGTGCGCGCGATGCCGTCCCCCGGCCCCCTCGACTTCCGGCGTAGAATCGCCCCCCATGGCGTGGCGGGACACGTTCGGACACCTGGCGCGGACCGTGGAGAGCGTCTTCCCTTCCGACAAGGACCTGGACCGGCTCTTCGCGGCGAAGCGGCCCCTGCGCGTGAAGCTCGGCCTCGACCTCACCTCGACCACCGTGACGATCGGCAACGAGATCCCGCTCCGCATCCTCGGGCGATTCCAGGAGCTCGGGCACACGGCGGTGCTCATCCTCGGGGATTTCACCGCGCTCGTGGGGGACCCCTCGGGGCGCGACCGGACGCGGCCGACCCTCACGGCCGAGCAGGTGCGGCGGAACGGCGAGACCTGGCTCGCGCAGATCGGGAAGGTGTTCGACGTGTCGCGCGCGGAGGTGCGGCGGAACAGCGAGTGGCTCGGCAGGCTCGGCCCCGAGGAGATCGTGCGGCTTGCCGGGCAGCTGACCGTCGCGCAGATGCTCGAGCGCGACAGCTTCGCGAAGCGGCACGCGGAAGGGAGCCCGATCCACCTGCACGAGTTCCTCTACTGCCTCTTCCAGGGCTACGACTCGGTGGCCGTGCGCTCCGACGTCGAGCTCGGCGGGACGGACCAGACGTTCAACCTCAACATCGGGCGCGTGATCCAGAAGCACGCGGGGATGCCGTCGCAGGCGTGCGTCATCAACCCGCTCCTCGAGGGCGTCGACGGATCCGCGAAGATGTCGAAGAGCCTCGGCAACGCGATCGGCATCGACACGCCGCCGAAGGACATGTTCGGCCTCGCGACGCGCGTGCCCGACGCGATCGTCGGGAAGTACTTCCGCCTCGCGACCGACGTCGCCGACGCGGAGATCGGGCGCCATCTCGCGGGCGACATCTGGTCCGCGAAGAAGGCGATGGCCGAGGCGATCGTCGCCCGCCACTACGGCGCGGCGGCGGGCAAGGCCGAGCGCGAGGAATTCGAGCGCGTCTTCCGCGCCGGCGAGCTGCCGGAGGAGATGCCCGACGCCGCCATCGACCTCGCGGCGGCGTGGACGGCCGCCTCGCTCGTGCGCGCGGCGTTCGGGGGCTCCGGCGCGGAGGCGCGCCGGCTCGTCGAGCAGGGCGCGGTGACGCTCGACGGGGCGCGGCTCGAGGACCCGCTGGCGGCGGTGGCGGTCCGGGACGGGCAGGTCCTCCGCGCGGGGAAGCGGAAGTTCGCGCGGCTGCGGGCGAAGTAGGCGGCCCTACGGCCGCACGAGCTTGAGCCGCCAGGAGCGGCGCACGACCCGGCCCGCGAGCGTCGCGGAGGCGACGAGCGCGAGCAGCACGAAGACCGTGTTCAGGAGCGCGCCCACCGTGTCCGCGTTCACGCCGAGCACCTCCTGCGCGCGCGTGAGGTCCACGAGGCGCCCCGTGGCCACGATGCGCAGGAGCGCGAAGAGCCCGAACAGGTTGGACACGAGGTCGAGCACGAGCGTGAAACGCCGCTCGCCGCGCTGGGCGTACATGAGCTCGCGCACGACGGCCGTCGCGAGCCAGATGTTCAGCAGCGGGAGGTTCGCCTCGATGCCGGGGCCCGCGAACGGGATCTGCGTGACACCGTCGGGCGTCGGCAGGTAGAGCGCGAGCAGGCTGTCCCGGAAGAAGTTCGCGACGACGAGCACGAGGCCGAGGAAGCACGCGTTGAGCGTGCACCGCCGGGCGTCGGGCCTCACGGCGAGCGTCGTCCGCCGGAGGAGCGACAGGCGGCCGAGGCGCGAGAGGATCACGTGCGCGGCGAGGACGGCCCCCGCGTCGAAGAGCAGCGTGCCGGTCGCGCGCACGAGCAGCTCGAGCACGTTGCGCGGGTTCGCGATCGGGTGGATCCGGACGGGCCCGAGCGAGAAGGCGTGCTCGGCGACCGTCGCGCCGACGATCACGAGGAAGTGGGCGACGAAGACCATCGCGGTGTGGAGGAGATAGGGCCTCGCCTGCGCGGGGGGAAGGAGGGGGGCCGGGGGGAGGAAGGAGCTGCCGACCTCGGCCGGATCCCCGAGCGCGTCGAGGACGTCCCTCACCGCCTCGTCGGGCACCTGGCCGGCCTTCGTCTTCTCCTCCACGCGGTCGAGGATCGTGGCCTCGAGCTCCAACAGCGCGTCGCGCCGGCCCTCGGGCCTGCCGCCCATGGCCGTCGCCGCCTCGTCCAGCCAGCGCTGGACCTTCTGTTCCAGGCCCTCGCTCATTTCGCCTCCGCTTCCGCGAGCTCCGCGGGGGAATCGCTTTCGAGGATCCTGCCGACGGCGCCGGTGATGTCGCGCCAGACCTCCTCGAGCTTCGGGAGCGCCGCGCGCCCCTCGGGAGACAGCTCGTAGTACTTGCGCGGCCGGCTGCCTTGCGTGTCCCACTCCGACAGGAGGAGACCCTGCGACTCGAGCCGGCGCAGCAGCGGATAGAGCGTGCCCTCCTCCGTCTCGAGCCCGGCAGCCGCGAGGATCTTCACGATCTGGTAGCCGTAGAGCCGTTCCCTGAGGAGCGACAGCGCGACGATCTGGACGAGGCCCCGCCTCAGCTCGGCGCCGATCTTGTCGAAAAGGGAGCTCATGGCTTCCGTCCGTCCCGTCGACCTTTCCGAGGGGGGGACTTTAGCGGCCGTCCGGCCGGGCGGCCCGGGTGCCGTAGACTAGGCAAGGCGTGCGCGCCCCCTGGACCCCTCTTCTTCCCGTCCTCCTCGCGGGCCTCGCCCTCGCGGGGCAGCCGGAGCCCGCCTTCGATGCGGTCCGCGAGGGGCTGCTTTCCGCCGGCCGCGGGGCCCGGGAAGGCGCCGCGCGCCGCGCCTGCGAGCTCGCGCGGACCGATCCCATGGGCGTCATGGCCCTCTGGGACGGCCTCGACCTCGAGGGGCGCCGGCTCCTCGCGCGGGCGCTCGGCGCGGCGGGCACGAAGCACGCGGCCGAGGTCGC
>JAKLKT010000243.1 GCA_023150495.1 Planctomycetota bacterium | reverse complement strand
GCGGAGAGCCCGAAGACGATCCCGCTCTCCATCTGCGCGCGGATCGTGTCGGGGTTGACGACGGGGCCGCAGTCGATCGCGCAGGTCACCCAGTGCACGCGGATCCTCCCGTCCTCGCCGACGGAGACCTCGGCGACCTGCGCGACGAAGGCGCCGAACGAGGCGTGCACGGCGAGACCGCGCGCGCGGCCGGGGCCGACGGGTTCCCCCCACCCTCCCTTTTCCGCCGCCGCCCGGAGCACCCTCTTGTGCCGGGCGTTCTCCCCGAGCAGCTCCATCCGGAACGCGAGCGGGTCCTTCCCCGCCGCGTGGGCGATCTCGTCGAGGAAGCACTCGACCGCGAACGCGGTGTGCGAGTGGCCGACCGACCGCCACCAGAGCGTCGGGACGCCGCTCCGCGCCATGTGCCACTCGACGCGGAGGTTCGGGATCCCGTAGGGCATGTCGTTCGCGCCCTCGACCGCGGTGCCGTCGACGCCGTCCTTCACGATGAACGCCTCGAAGGGCGTGCCCGCCATGAACGACTGGCACACGAGCCGCTGGTGCCATGCGACCGGGATTCCCTTCCCGTCGAGGCCCGCCTTGAGCGCGTGGTACGCGCGCGGGCGGTAGAAGCCGCCGCGGATGTCGTCCTCCCGCGTCCAGATCACCTTCACGGGCTTCTTCACGGCCTTCGAGATCTCGACCGCCTCGCGGACGAAGTGCGCGTCGATCACCGCCCGCCGGCCGAAGCCGCCGCCGAGGAGCGTCGTATGGAGCTCGACGTTCTCCGGCTCGAGGCCCGCGGCCTCCGCGGCCGCGTTCCGGTCACCGGTCTGGAACTGCGTGCCGACCCACACTTCGCAGCCGTCCTGCCCCACGTCGGCGACCGCGTTCAGGGGCTCCATCGGGGCGTGCGCGAGGTAGGGCAGCTCGTAGACGGCCTCGAGCCTCTTCGCGGCGCCTTCGAGGGCCGCGGCCGCGTCGCCGTCGTTCCTCGCGACCGCGCCCTCGGTCGCCGCGAGCCGCGCGTACTCCTCGCCCTGCGCCGCCGTGTCGAGCGACGCGAGGGGACCCTCGTCCCATTCGACGTGCAGCGCGTCGCGGCCGAGCTTCGCCTGCCAAAAGCCGTCGGCGACGACCGCGATCCCGCGGCCGATCTCGACGACGTGCCTCACGCCGGGGACCGCCAGCGCCCGCGTCGCGTCGAACGACTTCGCCTTGCCGCCGAAGACCGGCGGCCGCGCGACCAAGGCGACGAGCATGCCCTCGAGGCTCACGTCGATCCCGAAGACGGCCTTGCCGTTGGTCTTGTCGGGCGTGTCGAGCCGCTTCGTCGGCTTCCCGACGATCCGGAAGTCCTTGCTGTCCTTGAGCTTCACCTCCGCCGGGGGCTCGAGGTCCATCGCCTTCCCGGCGACCTTGCCGTACGAAACACGCCGCCCGGATTCGTCGTGGATCACCTCGCCCATCTCGGTACGGCACGCCGCCGGCTCGACGCCCCACGCCTGCGCCGCGGCGGCGACGAGCATCGCCCGCGCGGTCGCGCCGCACTTCCGGAGCCTCTCCCACTCGCTCCACGTGCTCGTGCTGCCGCCCGTCATCTGGATGCCGAAGGCGGTGTGGTTGTACGCCGGGTCGACCGGCGCCGCCTCGACGCGCACCTTCGTCCAGTCCGCGTCGAGCTCCTCGGCGAGGATCATCGGGAGGCTCGTGTAGACGCCCTGCCCCATCTCGGAGTGGTTGGCGATGACGGTCACGCTCTCGTCGTTGCCGATGTGGAGGAACGCGTTGAGCACGTACTCCTCGACGGGCTCCTCCGCGTGCGCCGCGCGGAGCCGGAAGCCGAGGAGGAGCCCGCCGCCCGCGAGGGCGCCGGCCTTGAGGAGCCCGCGCCGGCTGAGGTTGACGATGATGCCGCTCATTTCGCCTCCGCCTTGATCCGCGCGGCGAGATGGATGGCGCGCCGGATGCGCGGATAGGTGCCGCAGCGGCAGATGTTGCCCGCCATGGCGTCGTCGATGTCGCCGTCGTCGGGACTCGCGTTCTCCTTGAGGAGGACGGCGGCCGCCATGATCTGCCCCGACTGGCAGTAGCCGCACTGGGGAACGTCCTCGGCGACCCACGCCTGCCGGAGCGGCCCGGCGAGCACAGGGTCGAGCCCCTCGATCGTCGTCACGCGGCGGCCCTCGGCGCGCGAGAGCGGCGTGACGCACGAGCGCACGGCCTCGCCGTCGAGGTGGACGAGGCAGGCGCCGCATTGCGCCATGCCGCAGCCGTACTTCGTGCCGGTGAGGCCGAGCGTCTCCCGCACGACCCAGAGGAGCGGCGTGTCGGGATGGACCTCGACCGAGATGTCCTTCCCGTTGACCGTGAGCTTCGTCATCGGGAGCGATTCTCCGCGTCCGCGGGCGCGCGGGTCAAGGGGGGCAGGGGAGGGGGCTCCGGGGGCGCCGGTCCCGGACGGGCCGAGCTACCGCCGGTCCGCGAGACGGAGCACGGCATCGCCCTGGGCGGTCAGGACCGCTCCCCCGCCGCCCTGTCCCCCTCTGCGCCGCGCCACGAGGGGTGCACCCCATGCACGGTTCGCCCGCTCCGCGCGGAGCCACGCGGTCCGGTAGGTGATGCCCTCCGCCTCGGCCGCCGCCGTGAGCGACCCCGTCTCCCGGATCGCCCGGAGAAGCGCGAGGAGGGGGTGCGTGAGCACCCCGCGGCGTCCCACCACGCTCACGAGCAGGGGCGCGCGCACGGTCGTTCGGACCTGCACCGAGCTCGCCTTCACGACCGCGAACACCCTCCGCCCGCGCGCGAGCTTCATGTCCCGCACCGCGCCCCGGGTCACCATCGCGACGAGCGGCGGCGCCGCGTGGACGGTCACGTAGACGCCCTCGGGCACGTGCCGCAGCGACCGGATCCGGCCCGGCACCACGTTGCGCGCGCTGACGAGGCCCGGGTGCGCCGCGCAGAGGAGGACCTCCTCGGGCCGGATCGCGATCGCGAGCCGCTCGCCCTTCCGGCAGGGAAGGCGCGCGGCGAGCCGCCCCCTCGGCAGACGGAGCCACGCGAGCGACTCCGCGGGGACCACGGACTCCACGACGGCCGTGAAACGGTTCATGCGCCCCCGAGGCACGCGATCGACGTGCTCTTGAGGATCGCGATGACTCTTGCTCCGGGCGCAAGCGCGAGGTCCCTCGCCGCGTCGGCCGTCACGAGCGCGCGGAGCGGCGGATCCAGAAGCGTCGCGAGCACGTCGCCGCCCGCGTCCGTGAGATCGCGCACGACCGCCGGGAACACGTTCCTCGCGGAGATCGCCCTCGGCGCCTCGCGGGCGAGGATCAGGTCGTGCGCGTAGACCGCGAGGCGCACGGCCCCCGAAGCCCCCTCGGGAAGGCGCACGGAGAGCTCGACGCTCCCGGCGCGGACGCGCGATGCCCCGACGATCCGCGCGACAAGGAAGTTGTCGATCCCCGTCTCGCCGGCGCGGAGGAGCGACGCGCTCGGCCCCTCGGCGACGACCTCGCCCCGCTCGAGCCGCACGGCGCGCTCCGCGAGGCCGAGCACCTCGGCGGGCGAGTGGCTCACGAGCACGGTCGGGATGTCGCCGAGGCCGTGCAGCAGCGCCATCGCGTCGCGGCGCGCCGCCTCGTCGAGGCCCGCGAAGGGCTCGTCGAGGAGCAGCAGCCGCGGCCGGCTCGCGAGCGCGCGCGCGAGGACCGCGCGGCGGCGCTCGCCGCCGGAGAGGTTCCTCGGCATGCGGTCGAGGAGATGCGCGATGCCGAGGCGCGCGGCGACATCCTCGACGCCCTCCGCGCGCGGGCCGTACGCGAGGTTGCCGCGCACCGTCAGGTGCGGGAAGAGCGGCGCATCCTGCATCACGTAGCCGATCGACCGCCGGTGGAGCGGCAGCCTCGAGAGGTCGAGCCCGTCGAGGACGACCCGGCCGCGCTCGATCCCCGCGATCACGTCGAGGAGCGTGGTCTTCCCGCTCCCGCTCGGCCCGACGATCGCGAGGCGTCCCGCGTCCGCGCGCAGCGACGCGCGCAGCCGGAACCCGCCGCGCCGTCCGACGTCGGCATCGACCTCGAGGATCACGGCTCCACCTCGAGGCGGCGCCGGTGGCGCCGGTCGAGCGCCTGCGCGAGCACGACGCAGAGGACCGCGATCGCGACCGACGCGACGACGAGGCCCGTGATCTCCCCCTCCCGGCCCGGCTGCGCGAGGAGGTCGTAGATCCTGAGCGGAATCGTGTCCGTCCGCCCCGGGACGAGGCCCGCGAGGACGATCGTCGCCCCGAACTCGCCGAGCGCGCGCGCGAACGCGAGGACCGCGCCCGCAAGCATCCCCGGCCACGCGAGCGGGAGCGTCACGCGCAGGAAGGTCGCGACCGGCCCCCGGCCGCACGAGCGGGAGACGATCGACAGCCGCGGGTCGACCGAACGGATCGCGAGGACGAGGAACATGACGAGCAGCGGGAATCCGACGACCGCGGCCGCGACGACCGCGCCGAGCCGGTCGAACGCGACGGGGATGCCCATCCGGAGGAGCAGGGATCCGAGGGGGCGCCGGGGGCCGAGGAGCCAGAGGAGCAGGTAGCCCGTGACCGCCGGCGGCAGCACCAGCGGGAGCCAGACGAGCGTCTGGAGCGCCGTCGCCCACGGCGCGCGCGACCGCGCCAGCGGGACCGCGACGAGGACCGCGAAGGGGAGGGAGAAGAGCGTCGCCATGGCGCCGATGCCGAGCGAGAGGAGGATGCTGCCGCTCATCGCGCCCGCGAGAACCCGAGCCGCTCCGCCGCCGCGAGCGCGGCCGGCGCGCGGAACGCCTCGAAGAGCCCGCGGCCACGCTCCGTGAGGAGTGCCACGGGGTAGACGATCCGCGGCTGCGCCTCCGCCGGCAGCTCGAAGGCGACCTCGACCCGCGGATCGACCGGGACGTCGGTCGCGTAGACGATCCCCGCCTCCGCAGCCCCCTCCGCGACCTTCGACAGCACGTCCCGGACGTTGCTCCCGAAGATCGTCCCGTCCGGCGGCGCGATGCCCATGCTCTTCATCGCGGCCGCGGCGTAGCGGCCGATCGGCGTGCCCTCGCTGCCGAGCGAGAGGCGCTTCGCCTGCGCGAGATCCGTGAGCGACGAGCCCTTCGGCCGCACGCAGACGAGGCGGTTCCCGACCCAGGGGAAGCTCTCGATCGCCTTCAGCTCCGGAACCCACTTCGGGTCCGCGCTGAGGAAGAGGTCGCAGGGCGCCCCCTCGCGGATCTGGCGCGCGAGCGTGTCGGAGGACTCGAACCGGTACGCGACGCGCGAGCCGTTCGCGCGCGCCCAGCCGTCGCCGATCTCGGTCGCGATCTCGCGAAGGCTCGCCGCCGCGCAGACGGTCACGGCGTCGGGCGCCCCGGCGCAGGCGGCGCAGAGGATCCCGGCAACGAGGAGGGCGCGCACGGAGCGATATATATCAAC
>JAKLKT010000242.1 GCA_023150495.1 Planctomycetota bacterium | reverse complement strand
CGGCAGGGGCTCGTGGCGGACGACCTGAAGGCCCTCGCGGAGCGCCCCGGCGAGAAGCAGCAGGAGACGCTCGGCGCCGCCGCGAAGCAGGCCGCGGCCGCCCGCGACGCGATCCGCGCCGACGACCCGGCCGCCGCGCAGCAGCGCCAGGACGAGGTGATCCGTGAGCTCGACAAGCTCGTGGCGGAGGCCGAGCGCGAGGCGCAGGCGACCGCGGAGAGGAACGCCGACGCGCTGCAGCGGATCTCGAAGGCCACGGAGGCCGCCGCAAGCCGGTCGGAGGAGATCGGGAAGGGGCTCGGGGAAGGGTCCCGCGCCGCCCGCGAGAGCGATTCCCGCGGCCGCCTCGCGGAGGCCGCCGAGCGGACGAAGGAGGCCGCGGAGGCGCTGCGCCGCTCGCTGCGGAGGCTCCAGCAGGGGCTGCCCAAGAGCGCGGAGCAGGACCGCCGCGAGGCGGAGGAGAAGGTCGAGGCCGCGAAGCGGAACCTCGAAGGCCTCCGCGAGTCGCACCGTGACACGACACCCGGGGCGCGCGACGCGATGACGAAGATCGGCGAGCGCCAGGGCGAGCTCGAGGACCAGGTGAAGAAGCTCGAGCAGCGCCTGCGCCGGCAGGACCAGAAGCCGGGCGTGGAGTCGCTCCAGGACGCGCAGGCCGCCATGCGGCAGGCGCGGCAGGCCCTCGAGGAAGGCGATCCGGACGAGG
Organism: Planctomycetota bacterium; assembly: GCA_023150495.1. Lineage (GTDB taxonomy): Bacteria > Planctomycetota > PLA2 > PLA2 > PLA2 > PLA2. The sequence goes on along the minus strand of JAKLKT010000242.1, from coordinate 4,824 downwards.
CCGAGCGCGCGCAGGAGCGCGCGGAGAAGGCGCTCGAGCAGGCGCAGCAGGAGCTGGACAAGGAGGAGCGCCGCTACCGGCAGCTCCGCCAGCACGAGCTGCTCTACAAGCTCAAGGAGGAGCTCCGGAACTTCCGCCGCGCCGCGCAGGGGCACCGCGAGATGCTCATGGCGATCGAGGCCGAGGTGAAGAAGCGCGGACGCGTGACGCGCGACATCCGCCGGGGCGACCTCAAGAAGCTCATCGACCAGGTCGCCGCGCTCCAGCGCGACGTCGCCGACAAGGCGACCGCCGTCGACGGCGAGGGGGCGGTCGTCTACACCTACATCCTCAAGGGCTGCTCCGCCGACCTCAAGGAGACGGCCGCGCAGCTCGAGATGAGCGAGGTGGGGCTGCTCCCGCAGGAGCTCCTCGGCGACGTCGTGCGCCGGTTCGACCTCGCGATCAAGGGCCTCGAGCGCGACCTGCAGGAGCGCCAGCAGCAGCAGCAACAGCAGCAGCAGCAGGGCGAGCGGCCGACCGACGTCCAGAACAAGCCGGTGCTCGTCCCGCCGGACGCGGAGATCCGCATGATGCTCGTGCTCCAGCAGTCGCTCAACCAGGAGCGCGAGACCTTCTTCGCGAACCGGCCCGCCTTCGGCAAGGAGCCCCCGACGGACGCGGACAAGGCGCGCCTCGAGCGGATGTACCACCAGCAGGGATCGCTCGCGGAGCTCTTCGACTCGCTCTCGCAGTCGCTCTTCGGCTCCGGGGAAGGCCATCCCGTCGGCCCGGGCGAGGAGGGGGCGGGGCCGGAGACGCCGCCCGAGGGCGAGGGCGGCGACGTCCCGCCGGGCGAGGCAGGTCCGGAGGGGGGCGGCGGCGACGCGCCCGGCAACGAGGAGGACGGACGATGATCTCGAGAATCTCCACCGCGCTGCTCGTCGCGGCCGGCATCGCCGGCGCGCAGCAGGAAGCCGTCGAGGAGAAGCTCCGGCAGCAGGTCGCGGAGATCTCGCGCCTCATGCGCGAGAGCGAACGGCTCCTCCTCGAGATCACGCGCGTCGACCGCCTCGTCGAGGCGCAGAAGCAGGTCGAGGAGGAGCTGAAGAAGCTGATGCCGCCCGACCGGGGCGGTGAGGGCGCCGCGGGCGCCGAGGAGCGCGCGCAGCAGCGCCAGCAGCTCGAGTCGAAGCACGACGAGATCTCGCGGCGTCTCGATGAGATGCTCAAGAGCGAGCGGGAGAAGGCGGATCGCACGGTCGCGCAGCTCCAGGAGCTGCTCGACACGCTGCCGCGCCAGCAGCAGCAGATGCAGGGGACGCCCTCCGGCGAGAAGGAGCCCAAGTCCGCCGAGGAGAGGGAGAAGCGCCTGCGCGAGCGCGAGGAGCAGGACAGGAAGCAGCACCAGCCCCAGTCCCCGCGCCAGCAGAAGGACGAGCAGAAGGACAAGCGCCAGCTCGACACGAGGAAGCCGCAGGCCCCCGAGGACACGGCGGCGGCCCGCGTGAAGCGGGTCGAGGCCTGGATCGCGCGCCTTCCGCCCGAGGACCAGGAGCGGATCAACCGGAACGACTTCAGCCGCATCCCGATCCAGTACAGGCGGCTCGTCGAGGAATACACGGCCCAGCGCGCGAAGCGCGAGGCGGAGAAGGAGCCCGAGGCGGACCGCTGACCCGGGGCCCCGCCCGCGGGATTCGATCGCCTCGGCCCCGACGCGGGGTACTCTCTACGGGTGCGCGCGGCCCCGCTACTCCTCCTCGTCGCGTCCTTCGCGCGCCCGCAGGACATCACGGGGCCCTCCCGCGAGCTCGAGGGCGACCGGGCGAGGGCGGTTCGCACGGGCCTCGACTACCTGGCGCGGGAGCAGAGCAAGGACGGATCTTGGGGCGCCCCGGACCGCGGCGTCATCGGCATCACCGCGCTCGGCGTGCTCGCGTTCCTCGCGCAGGGCCACCAGGAGGGCTTCGGCCCCTACGCGGACTTCCCCGGCCGCGGCGACATCGTGCGCCGCGCGGTCGACTTCCTCCTGAAGCACAGCACGCAGACGGCCCGCCAGGGGAATCCCCCCGGCTACATCTTCTCCGAGGGCGACGCCGACTCGCGGATGCACGGCCACGGCTACGCCACGCAGGCGCTCATCCTCGTCTACGGCACGGGCCGGGCCGACGCGGCGCGCGAGCGGGAGCTCAAGGAGAAGATCAAGCGAGCCGTGCAGGTGATCGAGGACTCGCAGACGATCACGGGCGGCTGGGGCTACGAGCCGCGCTCCTCGACGATGCACGAGGGCTCGGTCACGGTCACCGTCGTGCAGGCGCTCCGCCTCGCGGCGGACGCGGGCTTCGTCGTCGACCGCGAGGTGCAGGAGCGCGGCCTCAAGTACCTCCGCGACTCGCAGAAGCCCGACGGGTCGTTCAAGTACAGCCACATGGCCGACACGTCCACGCCCGCGCTCACGGCCGCGGCGCTCACGGCGATGCACGGCTTCGGCGAGTACTACTCCCGCCCGATCACGAAGGGGCTCGAGTACCTCGACCGCTCGTACCGCGGGCGGGACCTCTTCCACCTGCAGTGGCCCTTCTACTGCCACTACTACTCGGCGCAGGCCTTCTACCGTGCGGGCGGCCCGCACTGGGAGACGTGGAAGCGCTACGGGCTCCCGCGCCTCCTCGACGAGCAGCGCCGCGAGGGCTTCTGGGACGACCGGCTGACGGCGGACGCGCGACGCGGCTCGCACGGCCGCCACCACGCGACGGCGTTCGCCGTGCTGGCCCTGTCGGTGGACGAAGGGTACCTGCCGATCTTCCAGCGGTAGCCTCCCGCGGGGATCAGGGGGTCCGGGGGCAAGGGGGCCGCCGCGGGGAAGACGAAGAGGGTCCGGGGGCGCCCGGCTCTCGGCCCGGACGCCCCCGGGCTGCGGGGCCTCCCTCGGCAACGGCCCCGTTTGCCACGAGTCTCTCGGATCGGACGCTTGCCACACGCCCGCGGGACGGACCCCGCGGTGCCCACCGGTCCTTTGCGAAGGGCTTGCCAATCCTACGATCTCGGGAACCCGCTTGGGAAGCCCCCCTCCGGAAGTTCCGGCTGGTTCCCGCACGCCCGGAGCGTGCGAAACTGCACGGGTCCCGGCACGTTCCCAAGGAAGAGCCGATGCGGCGCCTCGTCCCCTGCCTCCTTCTCCTCGCGGCCAAGGCCCCGGCCGAGGCCACGCTCGATGCCCTGCTCGCGGAGGCGGACGCGCCCGGCTGGGAGGCCCGCTGGGAAGCCGTAGAAGGGCTCTGCCGGCTTGCCGGCACCGAGGAGGTCTTCCGGGCGAGGGCCGCGCTCCTCCGCGACGAGCGGCCGAGGGCGCGCGAGGCGATCGCGTGGGCCTGCCTCCTCGAGCCCGACCTCGGGAACGCCACCGTCCTCGGCCTCGCGCTGAGGGACGGGACACCTTCCGTGCGGCGCGCCGCGGCCCGCGCCCTCGTCCGGCACCCCGACCGCCGTGCGGTCGGCGCGCTCGTCGAGGCGCTCGGGAAGGAGAAGGACCGCCGCACGATGCTCCAGATCGTCGAGACCCTCCGGGCGCTCACCCCGGCGCCGTGCCTCCTCGACGCGGACGCGTGGAGCGAGTGGTGGAAGAAGAACGAGGGCGACCCGCGGTTCGCGCCCGCGGACGAGGAGGCGAAGCAGGGGGAGTACGAGGGGGTGAAGCTCGAGACCCGGACGGTCGCCGCGGTGCCGGCGAAGGGAAAGGCCTCCCCCCCGGAGCCCCCCCACATCCTCGTGCTGCCGGCGTTCGGGTTCACGACCGCCGCGTTCGGCCCCTACCTCCTCCCGCTCCGGGAGCGGGCCGCCATCACGTGGGTGCGGCTGCCCGGCGTGCAGGAGCTGACGGGCCGGAGCGGCTACGGCGACGACCTCCCGGAGTATCCCGTGGACCGGCTCGTGCGGGCGCTCGACGCGTTCCGCGCGTCGCTCGGGATCGAGCGGTTCGTCGTGCTCGCGAACGGCGCGTCGGGCTGGATCGCGCTCCGGTACGCCGTGCTCCATCCCGACCGGTGCAGCGGCCTCGTGCTCATCGACACGGCGCTCGACAAGCGGGCCTACGCCGAGGCGCTGCGGCGCGGCGCAGCGGCGGGCGACGCGGACGAGCGGTTCGTCGCGAGGACGCTCCTGCGCGAGACCGGCGCGCGCTTCGACGAGGGGCTGCTCGCGCGGCTCCACGCGATCGGGCTCGCGCAGGGGTATCTCGACCCGGCCGATCTCGAGATCGCGTGGCTCTTCCACCGCGCGCGCGACCCGCAGGGGTTCGCGACGGTGCCCGAGATCTCGTGGAGCCGCCACCGGAAGCTCGACGTGCCCGCGCTCTTCCTCTCGAGCGCCTCGAGCCCCTTCAGCGGCCACGTGGACGCGGAGCGGATCCAGGGGATCTTCCCCCGCTCGATGGTCGCGCCGGTCCGCGAGACGAGGGCGATGCCCTTCGTCGAGGAGAACGCGAAGTTCCACGAGATCGTCGCGGCGTTCCTCGCCCGGTTCGGCCTCGCGCAGGATGGATGATCCTGGGGCGCTCACGCCGGCGGCGACGTCGGCGGCGTGTCGGTCATCGTCTCCTCGAGGTCCGGCGGCATGTAAGGGCCATGGGGCCCGGCCCCGAGCGCGGCCGCGGCGATGCGCCGGAGGTCCGAGAGCGTCTGCTGCCACTGGCGGAGGTCGTAGTCCGTCGTCGCGCGCGCGATCCGCAGCTTGATCCCCCGTGCGCGCGCGTCGAGCACGCGCCGGATCGTCGGGCCCGCGGGGTTGCCGGCGAACCCGAGCCACCGGAGGGCCCCCGCGCGGTCCGGCACGGCCATCGGGACGCCG
>JAKLKT010000241.1 GCA_023150495.1 Planctomycetota bacterium | reverse complement strand
GCGCCTCTCCGCCGACGCGATCCGGAGGGGGCTCGGGGGAGGGGAGAGAGAGCTCCGCGCTGCGGTACGCGAGGCGCTAGGCGGAGCGTGATACCCTCGCCGTCGATGCGGCGGCTCCTCCTCCTCCCCGCGCCCCTCCTCCTCCTCGCCCTCGTGTTCGCGGAGGATCCCTCGCCGTTCGCGCCGAGCAGGATGCGCACGCCGGACGGGAAGCTCTCGGACCCCGACCACTTCTTCGAGGCGAAGGACTGCGGCGAGTGCCACAAGGGCCAGTACGAGGAGTGGAAGGGATCGCTCCACAACCGCGCGCACGACGACGGGATCTACCGCGCGTTCGCGGAGCTCGCGCGGAAGGACGCGGGCGAGGAGACCTACCGGTTCTGCTCGTCGTGCCACACGCCGATCGCGGTCGCGACGGGGAAGGAGGACTACCTCGTGCACGAGGGGGTCACGTGCGACGTGTGCCACAGCATCCGGACGGTCGACGTCGTCCACGCCGGCGGCGGCGCGAACGCGTCGTTCCTGCTCGAGGGCGGCGAGGTGCGGTTCGGCCCGCTCGAGGACCCGTCGCCGACGCCCGCGCACAAGTCGGCGTACTCGGAGACGCACCGCGGCGCGATGCTCTGCTCCGCGTGCCACACGCTCCTGCACCCGAAGAACGGGCTCCCGATCGAGAACACCTACGAGGAGTGGGCGAAGGGCCCCTATGCGAAGGCGGGCATCCAGTGCCAGGACTGCCACATGCGGTCGGCGGCGCAGGCGGCCGAGGTGGCGCGGACGATGAAGCCGATGAAGGTCCCGGGCCGGACGCTCGGCGACATGATGGAGCGGCCCGACGTGCACGACCACCGGTTCAGCGGCGCGAGCACGGACAGCAAGCACACGGGAGGCGCGCACGCGGCGGAGTCGGAGGCGCGGCTCAAGGCGGCGGTCGAGATGTCGGTCGCCGCGGAGCCCGGCGCGGGGAGGACGCTCGACGTCACGGTCTCGCTCACGAACGTGGGCGCGGGCCACGCGATCCCGACGAGCATCACGGAGCTCCGGCAGGTGTGGATCGACCTCAGGGTGACGGACGCGAAGGGCGCGGAGGTGTTCCGCAGCGGCGCCGTGGACGGGGACGGCAAGGTCGACCCGGCGGCGGTCATGTACCACTCGGTGCTCGTCGACGCGAAGGGCGAGGTGACCTACCTCCCTTGGCGCGCGGAGAGGATCGCGAAGGAGAGGCTCCTGCCGCCGAAGGAGACCGTGCGCGAGACGTGGGAGGTGAGGGTGCCCGCGGGAGCGGAGGGGCCGCTCGTGATCGAAGCGACGCTCCGCTACCGCGCGGCGCCGCAGGAGGTGATGGACGGCCTCTTCGGCAAGGGCCGCTTCGACCTCCGCATCGTCGACATGGCCTCCGCGCGCACGGAGGCCGCGCTCCCGCGCTGACTCCTCAGGGCCGGTCCGCGAGGAGCCGCTCGACGCGGTCGCGCGTCGGGAAGTGGAGCGTCGCCATGACGGCGAGGCAGAGCGCGGCGACGCCGACCGAGACGACCTCGCCCTCGAGGAAGTAGGCGACCGAGCCGAGCAGGGCGCCGGCCTCCACGACGGCGAGCCTCACGATGAAGTGGCCGCGGATCCTCCCGATGTCGCCGCCCCTGGGCTGCGGCAGCATCATGGACGTCGCGATCACGGCGATCGCGACGAAGAGCGCGGCCCACGTGATCACGTCGCCCGGCGGCCGCTCGCGGAGGAACTCCGGGTCGCTCCGGAGGAAGATCACGATCCCGAGGAAGATCGCGGGCCCCGCGATCAGCGCCGTGCCGATGATCCGCAACGCGCGGATGTCCTGGTCCGTCTCGCCCATGGGCGCCATGCTACCTGCCCCCGGACCCCCCTGGCATCGCTACTGCGCGACCTCGCGCTGCACCCGGAGCGCCTCCTCCTCGGCCGCGACGTCGCTGTGGCACGAGGCCTTCGCCCCCGGCTTCGCGCCGACCGCCTCGCGTGTCTTCGTGGCGAGCCGGTGGATCTCCTCCGGCGGCAGGTTGCCGCGCCGCTCGAGGATCGCGCGCTGCTCCACCGTGAGCCCGGGGCTCCGCTTCGCGCGCTCGACCGCGTTCCCGGGCGACTTGCCCGACGCGAACTCCGCGATCTCCTTGCTGATCCGCACGCTGCACCAGTCGTGGCCGCACATCGCGCAGAAGTCCGTGTCCACGTCGAGGTCCTCGTCGTGGAACGCGCGCGCGAGGTCCGGGTCGAACGAGAGCTCGAAGTGCCGCTCCCAGTTGAGCGCCGCGCGCGCCTTCGTGAGCTCGTCGTCGCGGTCGCGCGCGCGGGGGATCCCGAGCGCCACGTCGGCCGCGTGCGCCGCGATCCTGTACGCGACGCACCCCTGCTTCACGTCGTCCCTCTTCGGGAGCCCGAGGTGCTCCTTCGGCGTCACGTAGCAGAGCATCGACGCGCCGTGGTACGCGGCCGCCGTCGCGCCGATGCAGCTCGTGATGTGGTCGTAGCCCGGGAAGATGTCCGTCACGAGCGGGCCGAGCACGTAGAAGGGCGCGCCGTGGCACAGGCGCCGCTCGAGCTTCATGTTGTATTCGATCTGGTCGAACGGCACGTGGCCGGGCCCCTCGACCATCACCTGGCAGCCCTTCGCCCACGCGCGCTCGGTCAGCTCGCCGAGCGTCGCGAGCTCCTTGAGCTGCGCCTCGTCGGTCGCGTCGGCGAGGCCGCCCGGGCGGAGCCCGTCGCCGAGCGAGAAGCTCACGTCCCACTCGCGCATGATGTCGCAGATCTCGTCGAAGAGCTCGTACATCGGGTTCTGCCGCCGGTGGACGAGCATCCACTTCGCGAGGATCGACCCGCCGCGCGACACGATCCCGATCAGGCGGTCCTTCACGAACGGGAGGTGCTCGCGCAGCACGCCCGCATGGATCGTGAAGTAGTCCACCCCCTGTCGCGCCTGGTGCTCGATCTCCCGGAGGATCGCGTCGTGCGAGAGATCCTCGATCCGCCGGCCGCGGATCATCGAGTAGATCGGCACCGTCCCGATCGGCACCGTGGACTCGCGGAGGATCGCCTCGCGGCAGGCGTCGAGGTCGCCGCCGGTCGAGAGGTCCATCACGGTGTCCGCGCCCCAGCGGACGGCCCACTTGAGCTTCTCCACCTCCTCCGCGGTGCCGCTCGACACCGGCGACGCCCCGAGGTTGGCGTTCACCTTCGTCAGCGAGGCGCGCCCGATCGCCATCGGGTCGAGCCGGTAGCCGAGGTGCACCCGGTTCGCGGGGATGATCATGCGCCCCGCGGCGACCTCGTCGCGCACCTGCTCCGCGGTGAGATGGGGCTCGCGCTCGGCGACGCGCCGCATCTCGGGCGTCACGGTGCCGTTCCGCGCGTGCTCGAGCTGTGTCGCCGCCCGCGCGCGCGGCGCGTGCCGGAAGTCCCACGCGGTCTTCCCGCTCGGCTGCGGCATCCCCGGCGTGTCGGGGGAGGAGTAGGCGAGGGGACCGCCGACGTCGGCGCGTCGCGCGAAGCTGCCGGGGGTGGTGCCCTCGGCGCCGGGGTTTCCCGCGCCGTGGATGTGGAGGGGCTCCGGGGAGGAGGGGGACATCAGCAGCTTCCTTTCCTCGCCCGGGACGCTTCCCTACGCCGGTCCGAACCGGATCAGGTTCCACGGGTGCATCTCAGCGACCCTTCGAGAGCCGCGCCCCGAGCGTGCTTTCGATTGTACACCTCCCCCCGCGCCCCCCTCCAGCCAAGGGACCGCGGTGTTACGCTTCCTCCGTGCGGAGCGCGAGTCCCTACGATTTCACGAAGGCGAAGAAGGAGCTTGTCGCGGCCTTCGGCGAGGACGCGATCCAGGACCTCCACGAGACCTCGCCCTTCCTCGACTGGTTCACGCTCGCGTTCCACTGGGCCCTCTTCGTCGGCCTCGTCCTGCTGCTCGGGTGGCTCCCCGCCCTGAGCCCGCTCTGGATCCTCTGCTTTGTCGCCCAGGGCTTCGTGATCATGGCCTTCGGGTACGTGCTCCACGACTTCTTCGTCCACCGGTTCGTGGGGGGGAAGCGCTTCTCCTACTGGATGGGGCTCTTCACCGGGTTCGTCGCCTACCTCCTCCGCACCCCCTACGCCGAGACGCACTACGACCACCACCTGCACACGGGCACCGACCCGGACGAGGCCTACAAGGACGACCTCGACACGCGCTGGAAACGGCTGCTGTTCCTTACGCCCGTCGGGTACCTGCTCGCGTTTCACCGGGAGCTCGAGAGCGAGCGCGCCGCGCGCTTCCCGGCGCCCGAGGGGACGTTCACGCTGGACAAGGAGGCGCGGAGGCGCGCGCGTTTCGAGCGCAAGTTCCTCCTCGGCTGCTGGGCCGTCCTCATCGCGCTCGCGGTCCTCTGGCCGCGGTTCGTCCTCTACGGCTACATCCTCCCGCTCTTCCTCGTGCTTCCGGTCGCGAACGTCGTTCGCACGATCCTCGAGCACGGCGAGACGAACCCGAAGAACCTCTTCCACTGCGCGACCTACTACCGGACCGGCCTCCTCACCCGGTTCCTCTTCTTCTGGGACGCGGGCGACTGCCACCTCGTCCACCACATCTTCCCGAACATCCCCTTCTACAGGATGGGGAAGGCGGTCGACCTCTTCCGGCCCTTCCTCGTCGAGCGCGGCGTGCGCGAGCGCCGCTCGCTGCTCCGGCTCCTCCACGGCTACTTCGTCCGCAACGAGCCGCACCGGGCGCTCTGGAGCGCCTAGTGTTCCACCCGCGCGTCACCGCGTGGTTCAAGGACCGCTTCGCCGAGCCGACGCCCGTGCAGGAGCTCGCGTGGCCGCGGATCGCCGCCGGCGCGCACGTGCTCGCGACCGCTCCCACCGGCACCGGGAAGACGCTCGCCGCGTTCCTGCATGCGCTCGACCGGTTCGCCGCCGGCGCGTGGGACCCGGGGCGGCTCCAGGTCCTCTACGTCTCGCCCCTGAAGGCGCTCGTCAGCGACGTCCGCCGGAACCTCCTCGCGCCGATCCTCGGCATCGGCCTCGAGGACGTGCGCTGTGACATCCGCACCGGCGACACGCCCGCCTCCGAGCGGCGCCGCTTCGGCCGGCGGCCGCCCTCGATCCTCTGCACGACGCCCGAGAGCCTCGCGATCCTCCTCGCGACGCCGTCCGCGCGCCCGGCGCTGCGCGACCTGAAGGCGGTGATCCTCGACGAGATCCACGCGGTCGCGGGGACCAAGCGCGGCGCGTTCCTGATGACCGCGGTCGAGCGGCTCCCCGAGGTGCAGCGGATCGCGCTCTCGGCGACCGTCCGCCCCCCCGGGACGGTGGCGGCCTTCGTGGGCGGCCCGGGCCGGAAGGTCGAGATCCTCCGCGCGCCCGACGCGAAGCGGCGCGAGGTGCGCGTGGTCGGCATCGGCCGCGGCGACGACCCGTCCGTCTGGCCTCACGTCGTCAGGGAGGTCAGGAGCATCGTCAAGGCGAACCGGACGACCGCGGTCTTCGTCAACAACCGCGCGATCTGCGAGCGTCTCGTGCGCTGGCTCAACGAGGGCGAGG